>JAHFAF010000011.1:0-38248 GCA_023250715.1 Pseudobdellovibrionaceae bacterium
CGGTCATATATTTTCTCCACTTCTAAAAATTGCAGTTCCAAAGAAACTTCCAATTCCCACGCCTACGACGGCAAAAAGATCACCCGGTTGAAGAATCTTTTTTTCTAGAGCGCGTTCTAGATTGAGAAATGCATCGTTGCAGTAGCAATGTCCGATATCTGCCAAAAGCTCCAAGTAAACCCGGTTGCGCGGAAATCCACTCTGCTGACAAAATCGTCTCCACGTCGTCAAATTCACGTTGTGGGGAAATATCCAACGCAGGTCTTTTAGGTTTACTCTCGCTTTTCCGAGTGCCGCATCAAGTGATTCTCGCAGCCGTGTTTGATATACCTTCCCGAATTCCTTTTGGCCTTCTTTATCCTGGTAAAATCCTGGGTAAAATCGAGTGTCTCTCACGATCGCCTGGGACAAGAGCTCTAGGCCGTCCGGCTCACAGTCGAATAATACGGCAGTCGCCGCATCACCCATAATTGTCGAATGAGAAATGTGGCGAGTTTCCGGCAAAAAACCCGTGCTATCCCCTATCAGCATGAGAATATTCTTATAGCGACGGCTGGCCGCATCGACGAGAGAGAGAGCCCCAATGGCTGACGCGCAATTTAAATGAGATATCCCAAGTGTGGGGACATCACCCAACCCATTCTTTTCAAGTGCTCTTTTCAGAGGCTGATATCCCATCGGGGATTGCGCAAGAATCGAATGGGCGTAAAAAATACAATCCACGGTGGGCTCATCAACTTTTTCCAAGAGTCGTTGAGTAGCCAGCGCAAGAAGATCCTCTAGTTTTTCCTCAGCGGCTGCACGCGGGATTTGTTTCAGGCCGTGGACTCGATCAAGAAGCCTTGCTTCATTCTTGCTCCCGCCATTGCGAAAGACCGCTTCTTCGGTGCTTTCTCGCCCAGGGGGGACGAAACTTGCGATGGCGCGTATCCCGATGCTCATTCGGGCCTCTTCAGTAGGAATCCTCGCGATCTTCCGCAACCCTCTTGTAAAGCCAGTAAGTAGGGCTGGGTGCCCTCCTTCATCCACTTTTCCATGGCGAGCCAAAAGGCGGACACGGCGGAATCCGGTGAGAGGTTGTTTTCCGAAAGAAGAGCGACATCCTCAGCGGGCACTTTCGCTTGAGCCAATAAAGCTGTCTTCAATTCGAGTGCATGAGTATAGGGTACGGCGCCAGTGGCAAGAATTTTGGTCCCCTCACCCGCCTCTAATAATAGGGCAACCGCGGTGTCTTTCAACTCGCCGACTTTGGGCCAAGGCACTTCCATCGGCAGAGTCGATTGTTCAACTGTGATGAGGAGGGCTTTTTTCGCTCCCCCCGTTGCAAAATAATCTTGGGCGAGATCGAGAGCCGTGAACGAAGCGCCTTTTTCTTGGTCCGATACCGCAAAGGCAAACGCATTCAGCCCATAGCGCTCGAGGAGAAAACTTGTCGTTGAATGATAGGCGATGGTGTTCGGAAGGTAATGGGCGAGGATCAGCAGATCCACACCGGCCAGAGCTTCCTTTCCACCTAGCTTCTCGATGGCCTGGACGCAGAGGCCCTCAAATGTACTGAATTTTCCTTTTCCCATCGCCTCCACGGTTAACGGAAGTTGGTACAGGGAAAACAGATCGCGGTAGAAATCAGCGCCGAACGGTCTAAAAGTCTGGTCCGGCATTTCATTTAAGGTTACCGACGCAATTCCAGCTATGTTGAGCTGATGTTGCATCAATGAACCGTCACTCCGCTCTTCTCTAGTGTCGAGACGATGTAACTCGCAAGATTCCCCACGGTCTTGAAGTGCTCGACGTCCAGAGTCTCCGGATCGATGACTAGCCCGTCGATGACCTCTTCGAGAGCCATCAATAGCTCGAGCGAGGAAGTGGAATCCATATTCAGATCTTCGAACAGTCGAGTTTCAGGTGTAACGTTACTGACTGATTGCAGCTTCAAAACGTTTTGAAGCACCGGTTTCATATTCTCGATAATGGTGTTCATTGTTTACTCCTTTAAAAGAGATCAAGTTCTGTTTTCTGAGCATGTCCTGAGGAAAGTCTCGTTCTCGAATCAGAAATGCTTCTCCATTGTGGACGAGCACTTCAGAAGGGAACCCGAAGCTCAGGAAATTCACTGGTGAGGCAGTCGGCCCGTAAGCTCCTGAGTTCAACACCGCGATAAGATCCCCTTGCAGAATGGGGGGGAGCTTAACGGCCTTCCCCACTACATCATTCGGCGTGCAAAGGGGCCCGGTCACATGAAAAGCCTTTTCGGGGGTCCCATTCCAGTCGCAGGCATTTTTAATCGGAAAATTTCTTTTTACGAAGGAACCCACTCCGACAGCAGCCATGTGGCAATTCGTTCCGCCATCCGTGATTGCGAAAGTCTCTCCCATCGAGTCCTTCACATACTGAACGCGTGAAAGGAGCATTCCGCACTCGGCGGAAAGGTAACGGCCGAGCTCCATGATGAGGCGGGTCTGGGGGTGGGCCACATGGAACTTCTCGAGTGCCGGATTCATCTCGACCCCGAGCTTTTCCAAGTCGAGGCGAGACTCATCATCGAAATAGGGAACACCAAGGCCGCCACCAATGTCGACCATCTCGAGAGAAAAACCCCCTTTGGCCGCACACTGTTCGGCAAGGTCGAGGATGCGAACGGTATTTGCGAGCACTTCTTCCCAGGCGAGTATTCTCGTACCGGAATAGATCTGAATTCCTTTGATGCGCGCATGGGGGAATTGTTGTTGCATCGTCGCTGCCAACTCAATTGCGTGCGTTTCATCAATTCCAAACTGCCGCGGCTTTCCTCCCATCGTGAGCCGAGATCCTTTTACGGAAAAGGCAGGGTTGATTCTAAGAGCGATGTCTTGAGTCTTTCCCAAGCTTTTTGCGATGGCGTGGATTCTCTCCATTTCCCCGAAGGACTCACAAATAATCGCGTAAACACCGTTTCTTATACAGGCCTCGAGCTCCTGCTCCGTCTTGCCAGGGCCGACAAAGATAATCCCATTACCGGATGTGCCGCATCGTAAAGCCGTTGTTAATTCAGCGAGAGAAGAACACTCGGCATTGGCACCCAAAGAATGAAGCAGGCCGTAGACAGAAATATTCGGATTTGCTTTCAAGGAATAGAAAATCTCAAGGCTCGGATGGAACGCCTTGCGCACGTTGGTGATTTGCCGCTTAAGAATATCCCCATCATAGAGAAAGAGCGGCGTTTGAAATCTGTCCGCTATTTCAGTGACGGAAATTCCCTGGACTTCTAGTACGTCTCTCATGTCACGTTCCTTTCAAGGGCACCTAAGACTTCGGTTAATTTTTGGTTGAGAACTTGAACTTCTTGTTCGCTTCGCTCGATGACTAATCCATAGAGACGACCCGGCCAATGAGCGCCCCCGCAAGCTTTAGCAGCGTTCAGTGTCGCGAAATCATTAATAAGAAACCCCGTCCCCTCGGCGCGTCTATAGATATATGGGCCCAAAACCTGCTCCAACTCTTTAAAGGACCAGGCCCTTTCAAGCTTGAACGCAAAGTGTTTTGCAAGAGCGCTTCTTCCGGGAAGCACGTCTTCCGCGATCTTGTTTTGATATGTGGACATATTGAATCGCGCGTTGATCTCAAGGTTCGGATAGACGACGTTGTCAGTCGACAAAATTGCATCCACTCCTACCATTCCGAAATACCCCTGGCGGTAAAGTGCCGGGCCTAATACTTTCGCCGTTTGCTCAAGCTCCTCGACTTGAGATAGATTTAGAGAGGTGGGAATGCGGTGGCCTTGATGGACGCCATTCTCCGTCACGGCATCTCTAACGCCGCAAAACCCCACTCTTCCATCTTTCGCGATAAGGAACTGATAATTGATGTCACATTTCTTATCGATCCATTTTTCGACGACGACGCGAATGACGCCGCCAGGTTTCGCATTGAGCTGCCGTTCCCACATTTTTAGGAGGCTTGCAGATTTCTCAGGAGAGGTAACGACTGAAAGGCCCTTACCCGACACTCCGAATGCGTCTTTTACAACTAGCTTTCCACCTTCATCCAAAACATTTTGATGGCGCCGAAGAGCTTCCTTGAGTTCCTCCAATGAGGAACAGCAACTTCCAGGAATAGCTCGGATTCCTAAGCTCTCATTTAATTGCCGGCTCAAAATCTTAGAGTTCACGGCTTCGACAATGGCGGAAGCCGGGCCGCAGAGGGAAAGGCCGGTTTTTTGGCTCAGTTCCTCCTCTAAATGAGAGACTCCGAAGGGCATGAGGGCGGCATTTAGTCCCTTCAATGCCTGTAGGCCTTCTTCATCCGCCAGAAAATTCTCCGTGATATTTAATTCAGGCCGATTTGTTTTGGGGAAAAGAACGTGCGGAAGCTGAAATCCCTCACCGCGAAGATAAGCTGCGTACTCAGGATCCAGTGGCTCCTTTAGCAAAACATAGTCTTGCGGCTCCGCTAAGAACAAAGCCAGCTGGTCCATCCGATTTACTAGCCAACGCGCAGAAGGGGCCGTGAGGGAAGGAAGCGCCAAGGCTCCTACCGACTTTCCCCAGAATTGCTCCACCTCGATATTTCCAAGGTGAATGAGTGCAGTACATGGGTCTCCACTCAAATAATCTCTCAGTTCCGTCACGAACGTCATGGCCTAACTCACTAAAGTTCAGTGTCTCAGGACAGCGGCCGCGAAAGTCGCGCCGAGTCCAACACTCGCTAATAAAAAATTATTCCCTCTTTTTAAAAATCCTTCATCGACCGCTGAGCGGTAATTCAAGAAAACATCCGAGCAAAAACAATGGCCCTGATTGGGGAGGTCCTTGAGATAGATCTTCTCCAGCGGATAATTCGCGGCTTTAGAGACGCGCTTCCAGGAGGAAAGATTGATGTTATGGGGGAGGATGCAGTCGAGCTCGCTCCATGTAAGCCCGGCCTCGCTCAAGGCTCCCGACATCACCTCAATTAACGTAGGGACATACTTTTCTTCGAACTCCTTTAAAGTGGCGGCATCCAGGCCGACCCCACCACTGAATTTACCCAATGTTTTTTGCTTCACCGCTAATACTTGATTGCTCTCTCCTTCGCTCTTGAAAAGAACGGCAGTCGAGGCTTCTCCCATGATCGTGGTGTGGGGGATGTGCTGCACGCTGGGGGAAAATGCTTTTTCTCCAGTGACTACGACCGCGTATTTTTCTTTTGGGTTACTTTGGAAACGGCGGCGAAGCACATCCATCGCAGTGATGCTCGATGCGCAGTTCTGCATGGTGAGAGAAAATGTTTCCGCCGATTCCAACCCAAATTCACTTTGAAGTTTTCTCAAAGGGCTGTGAGGAAAAGGAGCGACTTGCTGAATGGTGTGGCAGTAAATGAAAGTCCCAATTTCACTCCGATCGACATTCACTCTTTCGAAGAGATTCTCGAGAGCGGGACGTACCAAGTCTTCTGTCACTCCTTCTTTCATCATCGGAATGCGCTGAATGTTGTGGAAGCGGGAAAAAATTTCTTTCTGGGCGCGATTGATGCCTAGATAGTTTTGAAGGTCGGCGATTTCCACCCGACGCGCAGGAATGTAAGACCCTACTTCACCCAGAACCACAGCCGACCTCCAGGGAAAAAATTAGCGGTCATGGACGCAGTGAGTCAATTCAAAAAATTCAACTAGCGATTAAATTTTGGAGAGAGAGAAATCCTATCTAGTGCCGTTAAAACGTCGGGAAAGGGCGTTTTACCTCGCACAGGTAGAGAGAATTTCCGTCGGGATCGTTAAAAAATATGATCCGAGCCGTTGACCGTTCCAAGATACCGGATGAAAAATTTACACCTCGGCTCTCGAGCGATTTCTTAGCCTCATCTAACGAGGAAACGTTCAGACCAAGTGAGAGTTTCTCTCCGCCTGCTAATTTTTGATCGGTGGGAGAGATTCCAACCGTCAAACCGGACATGGAGAGCTCTGCCCATTCGTTACCGTTCCGAAATCCAATTCGGAACGCCAACGTTTCTTGGTAAAACTTCACGGCCTGTTCGAAATTTGTCGTCTGAATTGTTACGTTCGCCTCTTGAAACATGCATTTCTCCCTTTAGCAGTTCCCTGAAAAACCCCATTTGGGCCAAAAAAATGCTTTTTCGGCTGCGCCTTCGTCATCGTCGTAAAAAGTCCTCATCGGCCATTCCATGGCCGCCTCCGGGCTTTTTCCTCCTCTTCCTCGTCTCACTCGAAAAATCATTTTTTTGCCTCCAAAGCGGGCTTTTCAGGAAACTGCCAGAACAATAACTGGCACGGCTGTAACACTTTGTGACGTAACGTGTCAAAATGGGTTGACGTAGTATAAAAATTTATCGGAAGACATTAAGAACAGGTTGGTAACTCACACGGCTTAACTAAAGGAGGCCCCCAAATGATTCGTTTCAAGTTGTCTTCCCTGGTAGCGATTGCAGCTCTTACGTTGTCTCTTTATCCGCTTGCTGCTTGTGCAGATCATAGAGAGCAAGCCACGGTAACTGAAAAGGTGGTTAAGGTGGACGGTAAGGAAATGAAAAATGCGAAGGTGAAACTTCGTGGAAGCAAAGACACGGTTTTGAAGGACGTTGATTACAACGAATTGCGGGTTGATTCATCGGGCTCTGCGGATCTCGAAGTTTCTGGTCGCGCGAATACGTTGATTCTGGATGTTTCCGGATCTTCCACGATTCACGCTGAAGATCTCGAAGCCGATGAAGTGGAAATCGATATGTCCGGAAGCGCGGATCTTTACGTGAAGGCCAATAAGTCCTTTCGCATCGATGGCTCTGGCTCGGGCAAGATCTACTTGCACGGAAAAGGCGAAGTAGTACGTCACCGTGTCACCGGAAATGTCCGCGTTTATCGCAAGAAGTAATTTCGCGAGAGGGCCAAATGCGAACTACTTTTTGCGCGATCCTGCTTGCTGCCCTAATTGGCTGTAGCGGGAAAGCTATAAAAGAATCTGAAATCCCGACCCTTCAGGGGGTCGGGATTCGTTCCTTCTCTTTCCTAGACAAAACTCGGAATCGAAATCTCATTACTAAGGTTTGGTACCCGACTGAAGCGAATGAGGGTACACGCCTAAGTTTCATTTTTGACTCGGGTGCAATCGAAGGGGCCGCGTGGCCTGCGGCCAGGGAGAAGCTTCCGGTTGTATTTCTTTCTCATGGAAGCGGCGGTTATGCGGAGACGCTCTCCTGGCTTGCCTCTCTTTTGGCCTCCCATGGATTTTTGGTCATTGCGCCAAACCATCCCGGCGATACGTTTGGGAATACAAACCCCAATGGAATTTTTAGAAAATGGGAACGTGCGCGCGATATTACTTACATTATTGATCACCTAGACTCCGTGCCCGAGCTTGCCGGACGAGCGGATAAAGCTAGGATGGGAATCGCGGGTTTTTCCATGGGTGGCTATGCTGCTCTTGCTCTGGGTGGCGTGGGGTTCGACAGAAAATCTTACGAATCCTATTGTGCAAGTCATGCGAGTCCCGATTGTCGACTCTTTGACGGCGTAAACCGTGCGAAGCTCGATTCAAAAGGCGAGCAGGTGAATCTAGCGGATTCCCGCCTGCGCGCCGTTTTAGCCTTGGCCCCTTTCGGTGGGCCCGGAGCAGTGGTCGGAAAACAGAACGGAGTCGCTATTTACATTGCAGGAACCCTAGACGACGAAATTCTTCCGTTCGAAAAGAATGCTCGTCATTATTCGAATTTGATTCCCCAAAGTCGCTTTAAGGAGTTCCCCAAGGGGGGACACTACGCGATGGTGGGGCCCTGCACGGAAAAAGGAAAGCTCTTCGCTTCCGAAATCTGTGCCGATCGTTTTGGTGTGGATAGAGCCAAGATTCAGGGGGAACTGGGCCCTGAAGTATTGGCGTTTTTCAGAGATTCATTGGGAGGGAAAAAGTGCGCGTTGGGTGCGATATCGTCGATATCAGACTCTTCTCCGAGACATTGTCTAGGGCGGGCTTCTGCGAGCGAGTCTTCGCTCCAGTAGAAATTGAATACTGTGAAAGTACGGTAAATCGTGTGGCGTCCTACGCTGCGCGGTTCGCCGCGAAGGAAGCCTTCGCGAAAGCTCTAGGGACTGGATTTTTTTCAGAAGGGATCACTCCTCGGGAAGTCTGGGTAGAAAGGGAGGCTTCTAAGCGCCCCCTATTGGTGCTGTCGGAGAAGTCCGAGGCCGCATTGCGACGGCAGGATTTTGAAACGGCGGAGGTTTCTTTAAGCCATCACGGCGACTACGCCATGGCAATTGTCGCTCTAACCTGATTTTTGGAGCTGGCATCCAATCGTGACAAAGCGGCCGATGGGACTTCACTAGGAGAGTTTCCTGATAGAACGGGCCTCCATAACGTGCTCTAGCTCCTGCCTCAAAAGTTTCCTCCTCGAGCTTGCTCCAGCGCCAAAGGCAATAAAGTTGCCCTTCGGGAACAGGAAGTTCTTTTTTTCTTAGTGCCACAGGAGGGGCAAAAATTAAGCGTCGCCACCCAAGCTCCACAGCTCTATTGAGAAATTTCAGCCTTTCTCGTCGGTAACGGGCATCATTCTTGGCTAACGTAAAAAGAACTTCTTTCGTGCCCGTGGCGCCGTGAAGGGTCTCCTTCTTCGCGCTCAAAGAAGCAGCAGGCAAGAGGGGGCGAACCGCCTCTCGCCACAAAATCTTATCTTCCATTTGAATGGAGAAGGGATCCTTCCCATTTCCCCAGTCCCGAATGTTTTGTTTTTGTGAGGGGAGAAAATTTGTGAACGACTCGATGAGGTGCGCGAGCGGCACGCGATTCTCTAGGCCCAGCTCTCCGAACACAAGACCCGCGCGAACTCCCTCGGAATAGGAAAACTGATCGCAAACCGCGTGAAAGCCTTCTTCTAATCTATCCCGGTGCAAGAGGCTCCATGGCCGGTAACTTCTCCCTGCTTCATCCGGCCCGCCAGCGGTGAGGATGGCCTTTCCTCCATGGGCTTTTGCCGTCTGTGCGACGAGATCCTCGGCAAGCCCGCAGGCGATGTTGAAGTAGTCCGGGCCGAGAACTTTTAAGACTCGATCGAGCGAACGGTTTGCAATGTCGGGCGTAAGGTGAGGCGTGTGGTGAGGGATCTTGATCCCTTCTCGCTCGAGAGAACGAATGAGATTTGCTGCCATCGGGAGATCTCCGATGCCTTTTCCTTCGGGTTGAGCGGGATCCCAGGGGCGAATCGTGATGGCGCCGCCAATTTTCCCATTCGATTCCAATGCCGCGCAGGCGGTGACGAATTGGCTGTCGATACCTCCAAGTGCCGTGAAAAGGACTGAAGGATCTTCAGTGAGATGACTGCGAACGCTGGCACGTGCTCTTTCGCGAACTTCGATTGCACATCCTGCGACCAGGTCTTTCGATGCACGTTTCAGGAGCCGAAACCAAAATTCACACTTCACGCCCTTTTCATTTGCGATTCCGGAGCAACCGGCTGGCACGTTCTTACATGCATTGGGAGAGACCCCTAGAGCTTGCAGTGCTTCGGGTGTACTCGCGAAAGCGATGGCCCCGTCTTTAGTAGAGCCGTAAACTAGGGGTGAGATCCCCCAGCGGTCTCTACCGAAAAGGACTTCCCAGTCTCCCTTGTCACTTGATCGATAGAGAAGAAAGGCGAATTGCCCCTCAATTTTGGGAAGAAAATCGAGCCCGTCTTCCAGGAGCCCGTGAAGGAGTACTTCAGTATCCGTTTTTACCTTCCAGCCACGGGCCTCCGAGAGCTCCTTCCAATTGTAAATTTCGCCATTGAAAACAAGGGTGTTACTTTTCTGTTCCAAGGGCTGCGGATTGTGCCCCACACGCACGAATCCAAGGGCCGTGTGGGCGATCCAACCGTGGGGAAGGATTCGCTCTTTCGCAGCTTCGGGCCCCCGTCGCGACATCACCTCTAGTGCTTTGGATCGCTCTTTTGGACCGGCCTTAACGCCAAATTTCCCTGCAATTGCACACATTCAGCAGTAGTCCTTAAAATTAATGCGCTGTGTAAAATCGTTCAAATTTGTTATACCGGAAGAAATCGCCGAGGGCGAGGAGGCTAGTCCTTTGTTTGTTCCATTTGCACGGCTGATCCTGTTGGTTTCGACCCCATTGTTACTCTCTTCAGTGGTCAACGTTCTCATTCAATTTTCCAATACTTACTTCATGGGCCACGCCACGCCCGAAGCCTTGTATTTGGTGGCACTCTATATCCCGATTTCTTTTCTGATGTTGGCTATCGTGGAAGGGATTTGCGTTACCAACCAGGTCATTGTGGCAAAGAAGACAGGGCAGGGAAGTCTTTTCGAAATGCCTGCTATTTCGTTTTCACTGACTGTGACTGGGATGGGAATCTTAGGAGCCTTGGCTCTTTCTTCTTATGCTTACGGCGCGAAGGTGATTCCCCATCTCTTTGCCATCAGCCCGGCACTGGGCTCGCGCTTCGTCCCTTTTCTCACGGCAATGTTTGCGACCAGCATGCTCACCATTCCCGGAATGATTCTTGATTCCACGTTGCGCGGAATGGGAAGAACGGGTTTAGCGTTCGGCCTCTTACTAGGGTATGCGGCCGTCTACATGGGACTTCTCTTTCACTTTACGAATGGTCTTGGCATGCAGGAGCTTGCGATTCCCTACGCGACGGTGAGTGCCTCGCTCGCCTTTTTCCTGGCCACTCTTATCGCCGTGAGGGTGGTGACAGCAAAAGAGATTCCAGTCTGGAAATTGTTCTTTCACCCGGAAGCCTTCATTGTTCTTCGCTACGTAGGAATTCCAGTAGCACTCTCGCACCTACTGATTTTCGTGAGCACGTTCTTTTACAATCGTATTCTTGCTCCATTCGGTGAGGATGTGGTCTCGGGGTTCGGCGTGGCTTTCCGAATTCAAACGCTCATCATTCTTCCGGCGCTGACATTCGGCGAAGGGATTTCCATTTTGATGAATCAAAAAATGGGAGCAGGCCGTCCGAAGGAGGCGTACCTACTTTTTCGAACGGGCGTCATTCTATGTTTCTCTCTCTATGCCTTCCTCTCCTTGGCGATTTCACTCGCGGGTGAGGCTCTCCCGGCGCTGCTGACGCCCAATGCAGTGGTGATTCGCGAAGCCGTCGAGTACATTCGCGCCGTCGCTCCGACTTATTGCTGGATGGGAGTTCTCCTTACTGTCCTTCTTATCCTCGAACAGACGGACAATGGCTTTCGTGCCTTTGCGTTGAATTTGGTCTATTTCGTCGCCATCATTGGAATTGGTTATTGGGTGACCCGCGAGTGGCGGGATCCTCGCTACTTTTTTCAGACGATTGCTTACGGTAATTTAATGGGCCTTTCGGTGATTGCTTGGGAATGGCGGCGGCAGAAGCAAAAGTTTGAAGGAATTGCGCGAGCTCCTCGTGCGGGGTTAGCGACGGCATGAAGTTCAAAGCTTTAATTTTTGGAGTGTTGGTGTTTGCAAGTCTGATGCTCTTGTACCGCCCTTCTACCGAGGAGAAGGGGGGCGAGGTGGAAGCTCCCGTAGAGAAGAAGGGCCCTCAAGTGGTCGAAGGGCTTCCCTTGCCCGAGCCCGTGGAAACGCCAAAGATTCATCCGAAGCCCGAAGAGCCTTGGGCAAGAGCCATTGCTGAGTCCAAGAAGCAAGCGACCGCGGAAGACTCAATGAAAGTATTGGCCCAGGCACTCGAGGAAAACCCACAGAGCTCGGAAATTTTGGCCGAGATGGGATTTGTGATGTTGCAGGGAATGCAAGATCCGCAAAAGGCGCTGGAGTATTTCGAGCGCTCGCTCGAAATTCAGCCGGACAATTCGGACGCGATCTCGGCTCTTGCGAACATTTACGTAAAAGAAGGGCTGACCTACCGTGGAATTGAAGTTCTAAAAAATCTCATGAATCGCGCTCCGGGAAATACCACTATTCCGATCGCACTTGCCGATTGCTTGGCGAAACAAGGGAAGCAAGCTGAAGGGCTTGAGCTCCTGGAAGACTCTCGTCGCCGGGCCGAGAAGGAAGACTCCTTCACGCCTTACTTAGGAATGATGTACTTGAACACGGGGAATCCTGCGAAGGCCGTGGATGTTTTCAAAAGGATTCTTGAGAAGCGAGAGCGCGAGGGTCAATCCAATTCCAACCAGGTCGAGTGGGCGCGTCTTGATCTCGCGAATGCTTGGATGGCCCAAGGAAATTACGTTGAAGCCGAATCAATGATCCAAGGAGTCTTGGAACGATCCCCGAAAGACAAATTTGCCGTCGAGTTGTTGGAACGACTAAAAAAATCCCGCCCGTCGAATTCGCTCTAAGAAATGCTTACGTCCTGCTTGAATTTAGGCAGATCTCTGTTTAACACTATGCGTTATATATTGGAGGTCTTTCGTGACGACTTTTTTCAAAGCTCTTTTGATTCTCGGATTACTCGGTGCCACGGGTGAGGCGAAAGCTGAGATCTATTATTATTACTATCCAGCAACCACTTACACGTACCGGACTTATTCCGATGGGAACGGGAATGCGATCAGTAAATCGCAGTACGATAGCCAGTTGTCGGATTACAGATACAAGGCGTCCTTGCCGGGCTCTTGGATTGATAACGCCGGATACGTTCATTACTACCCCGACCAGCTGAATTCGGCCAAGTACTCCACAACCAATAACCAGGGCACGAGCTACAATACGACGAACAACTACGGCCCTTCCTATCAGACGATCAACAATTACGGAGATTCCAAACTTACTGTAAACAACTTCGGCAACGGTAGAACCACGGTGAACGACTACGGCGGTAGTCGCACGACCGTGAATCGCCGTCGCCGATAGAGGGAAGAGAGGTAGTGAATGAAGGCCATACTAGGGGGGATGCTTCTATTGGGGTTACTAGGCTTGAGCCAAGAGGCGCAAGCTCGAAAAAAATGTGAGACTCAGTCGCGGTCGAATACAACGAGCTACGGCAGTACTTACGAGGATTTCTATGGAAATCCGATAAGCAAATCGGAATACGACCGGCAGCTTGCCAGTTACAATTCCGCTTTGAGAAAGCCCGGCGCTTGGACGGATTCGAGTGGTACGGTTCACTGGACGGAATATTCCAGCGGCAGTTCTAGTAGTTCCCGTTATTCGACGACGAGTAACTACGGCACGAGCTACAACACGACGAACAACTATGGTCCCTCGTATCAAACGATCAACAACTACGGGGACTCCTACTTGACCGTGAATAACTTCGGAAGAGGCAGGACGACCGTGAATGATTTCGGCTCCAGCCGCACGACGGTAAATCGTCGGTAATTAGAAATAAAAAAGGGCTCCTCTTTCGAGGAGCCCTTTGTCGTTTAACCTAGAATCAATAATCAATCATCATTCCGATTGCGGTACTTGTTCCGGTAGTAGCGGCCAATGCTTCGGCCGTAATCTCTCATGGAGTCTCCGTCATCGTCCTCTTTCTGATCCTTGAATTCGGGCTGGTAGCCTTCCTTCGGGCCAGGAGCCGGGATGTACTTCGGAACGGAGGGAAGCGCATGCGGTGCGTATCTTTCCACCCAGTAGCGGCCTGGATTCGGAACGTAGTGCTTTCCGTCCCAGTCGTAGCCGTTGTTGTTCTTTTGTTGGCTCTTGTAGTTTTTTGTCTGGTACCAGTGCCAATAACCTTGATTATCGTAATAGCCGCCGCCTTGGGAGCCCATTCCGGCGCCTGCACCTTGGCCTTGCCAGCCACGGTAGTTGGTTTGCGGGTAATAATACCCGTTGTACCAATAGCCCCCTTGATCGGACTGAGGCACGGTGTCTGCTGTCTGTTCATCTAACGGGTTCTTGCCACACGCCACCGCACATAGGATGAGCGCAGCGAAAACGAAACTATTTTTCATTCTCTCTCCTCCAGGAAATTGTTGATGCAGAGCGTCTAAATTTTGAAGGGTTAAGTCAATCGTGGAAAAAATTGAATGTGCCAGTCCAAGCCAAACTAATGGGCATTTTGGAAGCCCTAGGCCTCCTGTTCCAATATTTAATGCAATGTGTTATTTGACCCTCCTGGGCCGCCAGGAGGTACCGTGACGCTCGTGGAAAACCACAATAGGCAGACATTTGTCCTATCCAATCTTATTCAGGTTCTTGTTATTCATTTGGTCGCTATCGCAATCGCCCCTTTTTATTTCACCTGGGGCGCGCTTCTCTTTGCCGTAGTAACGCTATTCTTGTTTGGCTACTCGATGGGGATCTTCCATCACATGTACCTCACCCACCGTTCCTTCAAATGCGCACGATGGGTAGAGCAGCTCGGAAGTCTCTTCGGGACTCTCACCTGGCGAGGGCCCTTTGCTCCGCCGATTCAGTACGTGGCGATGCACAAGATTCATCACGCTTACTCCGATACCGAGCTCGATCCGCACACTCCGACGAAAGGCGTTTTCTTTGCGTTGATGAGTTGGTTCTGGCAAATGCCTTATGGGTTCACTCGGTCCGAACTTTATTCGAAGTACGTTCCAGAGATGGCGAATGATTCTTGGTATGTTTTCTTGGATAGAAATACGAATCTTTTGCAGCTTGCTTGGGGAGTCTTATGCTTCCTGGGTGGCTGGGCGTTTGGCGACATAGAGAACGGGGTTCGTTTCTTGCTCTACGGCGTATTCGTTCGAGCGCTATTCACACTTTATCTCATCAACGCGGTCGATTTAATCAACCACACGATTGGCTATCGATCGTATGAGACCAAGGACAATTCCACGAACTCGTTTATCATGGCGGCGGTGCATTTGGGCGGTGCAATTTCTTGGCATAACAACCACCACGCGCACCAACATTACTTTACAGTGAAGGCCCGGTGGTGGGAGTTCGACGTGCATCACCGTTTCCTTCAAGTGCTATCAAAATTCGGCTGGGTCTCGGATATCGTGATTCTCGATGAGGTGCGCCGTGGCCGGTAGTCTTCCGCGAGAACTGAATTCACGTTCTCATTTAAAGGCGGTACTTGGAATCTGTTGGGCGCTCCTTTTGTTCTTCGGATCCTGGTTTGCCGTCACACAAATTGGATTTTCCCCCCTTGCCTTACCGTTCTTGATTGCCGGGGGCTACGGGATGCTTCTCCTAGGCTTCATGGGGCATGATGGGACGCATTTCAGTCTTCACGAGAATAAGATCGTGAGTTCTTGTCTTGGGATTCTCCTTACGGCCCCCATTTTTCCTTACATGGTGATGGGTTTTACGATTTCTCATTGGAATCACCATAAGCATACCAATACGAATGAGGACCCAGATTCCGTTCTTTTCGCAAAGTTTAAGAACTTATTAACTCGGTCCTTTTTGGCGCGGCCCTATAGTTTTTGGGAGTATGGGACCAATACTCTGCGATTAGCCGTGGGCGTGCCATTGCCTTTCAAATATCAGTTTCCGCTGACCGCGAAGGAATTGCAGGGGCTCGCCCGGGTGAATGTTCTTTTGAGTCTGGCATGGGGGGCTCTCTACACCTGGGTCGCCTTCCATGCACCGCAGGCTTTTACGGCACTTCTTGCTGTCTATCTTTTTGGGACGGTCTTGAGTGGTCTGAGCCCTTATATCGAACATACGGGCACGGGCGTTGGCCGGGGGGTCGATACGCGTACCTCCGAGGGCTGGTGGTGGGATTTTTTCATCTTGGGAAATAATTATCACGTAGAACACCATCTTTACCCGACAGTGCCGTTCTATAACTTGAAGCGGGTCCACCAACATCTGAAGCGCGAGGGTTATTATACTGCTGAGAAGTACTTATCGGTGGGGGTGTGGGATACCTATCGTTACACCTTGAAAAAATATCCCTATCCATTAAATGCATCCTGATGCAGTTTCCTCCTGGCCTTTATTATGACGCGTCCTTTGTCCGCCCCTCGGATAAAGAAGAAATCCTCGCGTGGCTTTCCACCCTTCACCCCATTTGGGAAGAGCGCTATTCGCCCCACCACCCGCCGCCCCCCGGGCAGGTGCAGCGCCAGCTTCTTCGACCGGTGTATTGGCTGGGGAATTGGCAGTTTGCTTGCCTCAATTACTATCATCCGCCGAAAGGAATATTCCACCGGTGTGTGCGGGCCGAGCCCTTTCCCTCTATCTTTCAACGGCTCATTTCTAAAGTAGAAAAGATTGCAGTACGGCTTTTTCGCGGACGGGAAATGCCGGCGGGGTGGCATCTAAATACCTGTTTGGTGAATTTCTATGGCAAAAAACTCGAGGGAGACCGCTGGGTCGATACGGCTCGAGTGGGGGAACATAAAGACTTCGAGCCGGGGCCGGTCGCTTCGATTTCTCTGGGCGAGCGAGCCATGTTTCAATTTGTGGCTAGCAGAGGTTTAGGGCAGCGCAATGCCGTCGCCTTTCAACAATGGCTCGAAGATGGATCGCTGCAGCTATTTGGTGGAGAGAAATGGAAGAACCGGTTATTTCATCGCGTGCAGCGAGTGGATCGTAAACTGGGGCAAAACTTCCCACTTCATGTCGAGAATTTCGAGACGAGACGAATAAATTTCACGTTCCGCTATGTTCCCGAGGCGCATATTGCCCCATTTTGCGAATTGCCGCGGGGATCTGCGGCCGATGTTCGGGGCTACATGGAAGAATTGGCGGAGCATTCCCAGTTTTTTCGGGGCGCGCTGAGAACTCGTCCCTAAATTACTTTCTGCTGCGCCCGGCTGCGAAGCCCTCGTCCTCCGCGTTCGGAATGCTCAACGGCCTTTTCAAGGCCGCCTCCGCTTCCTCACTTGTGCGTCCTCGTCATCGGTCTTCTCGCTCGGGCTCGCAAATCGAAAGTAATTTAGGGACGAGCTCTCGAAAAAAGTTCGAAAAACTCTGTACAGAAGTAGCCGAAATCTTACAATTAGTGTATTGGTTACCTGTTTTTCCCAATCTATAAGGGAAGAGGAGAGAGATGGTTCAAGACGATTACCGTGGCTGGCCCCACCTAATGTGTTCTGGATTTGATTGCGATAGAAAAGCGCTGGGTTCCTTCGATGTCATCTATAGCTTCCTGAAAACGTTGCCCGATAAGATCGGCATGCAGCGGATGGGGTTGCCAATCGTCTACAAAGTGAGGCCCGAGGATCATCCCGATATCGGAATCACGGCGGTCACCATCATCGCCACCTCCCACATCAGCTTGCACACCTTCCCAAAAGGGCAAAAGGACGGAAAGAAAAAGCCGCGGGGCATTCAGCGCCGCATCTATAAGCCCTTCTTCACCTTCGACTGCTATAGCTGTAAGGGGTTCGACCCCGACGTCGTGTACGATGAGCTAAAGCGGATCTTCAAACCGAAGACGCTGGAAACAGCGCTCGTTTACCGGCTTCGCGAAGACGAAGAGCTCATCGAAGTCGAAAATTACTAGCTTCACCGTCCGATAAAGGGCTTTTGAAGGCCATGTGTCACTTTCCTTTTAACTCTTGGATGATGTAACGAAACGAAGATCGTACGCCGGCCAAGGTGATGAGTGGGTTCTTCCCATTCGGGCAAGTGAAGGTGTACGCGTCGTTGTAGATTGTCATCACGTTTAGGTTCGTCCCTATCGTCCCAACGAGGATGGTGGAATTATTTCTGCGATAGAAGTTTTGAAAAACTACCGGTGTGGGGCTCTTTGCCTTGAAAAGATTTCCCTGAATCACCAGGTTCGAATAAATTCCCGATGTTTTCCATGCCGTCCCCGCGTAGTTCTGAGTAGCTGATTGAAATGTCCCGTCCTTTATCGTTGCGACTTCATTCATGAGCACCTCGCCGGTGATTGGGTAAAAGATCGGAATATGGCTCTGACTTAGATCGAATGGTGAGTTTTCATCGGTCGCATTGGTTTCTTCCAATCCGATTGTTAACGCAGCGGAATCGAATCCGTTAGGCTTTGCGAATTGATTTAGAGCGCTGAGAAGCACTTGATCGAACGTGCATTGGTCCACATTCGAAGCGGCTGCACATGCGTCTTTTCGATAGAGATGAGGAATCGGATAAGTTGCCTTTTCCACGGTGCATCTTTCAGCCCTCAGAACGGTGTTGAAATAGACGCCGTATGCGTAGATCTGATCCAGCTCACCTTGATTCAAAATTTCATCCGGTGCCTCGGCACGTACCGCCGTAGAAAAAATTGTGCTCAGTAAGCAGATTAGAATGAATTTCATATTGTTAACTCCTGTTCATTTTGAATTTAGCCGCCTCTTTCATCCCCCTCAGTATCGAACGCGATTGTTGTTGGAGAGTTTCAAAAAAACACAACAGTGGCGCAATAATTCGTCAGTATTTTAGTTTCAGGAGATAAAAATGCGACTGACGTTACTTCTGACGATACTTGCTCTGTCCGCGCGGGCCGAATCCCTTGCGCCATTGACCCAGGATCAGGTCATCACCTTGGTGAAAACGGCCCTTACGGTTCCCACCGCTCCCCCGATTCCCGAGGTGATTAAGGCGATGGAGCAAGGAATTAGGATGTATTACGGAGGCAGAACCCTTCCGGTGAGTCCGAATAATCAGCTTATCAGTGCCTGTGCCCCGGACCTGCTTTATGTCTCGAATCGGAATGAATTGTTTCACCGAGGTCAGATATGCCTCGATCGGCTTGCTCAAAACTCTTTGAACCTTACCTATAGGGACAAGTCGAAATATAAGCGCTCGGACCTTTTTTACGGCAACTTCACTGTAAGTACTTCCGCTACGGGGAATAATTACTCGCTTCCCGGCCTTTACACCGCTCGCGTCTTTCTCAACCAATCCGACGCCTGGCAACTCGTAAGCTATAACGAAGCAGGCCAAACGACTTCGAGCCAGATGCCGATGAAGGGGGAGTATTTCGTCCTGGCGAATGCTCAAGTCGTCTCGCCGAATCTGGAAGGCACGAACCCGCAGTTCGTCGAAATCGGATGGATTGGCTACGATTACACAACCAATGTCGAAATCTTCTTCCAGGGGGCTATTACCCCTCTGGGTACCTTCTATTGTCGAAGTCAAAATCCAGCGGACTGCGGAATGAAAGTGAATACAGGAGAATAAAATGAAAATACTTATTTTTGTTCTGATGTTTACCTTAACCTCATTAACGAAAGCAGACCCCTATCCTCCATCGATTACGGGACTCTCGGTTTCGAGCGGTCAGGCGGGAGACGTCATTAAGTTAAATGGCGCGGGGTTCGAGGACGCCATGAGTGTCTCCTTCGGCGGAGTGAACTCGCTTCAATATTCCGTGGAAAGCCCGACGCTCCTGAATGTTCAGGTCCCCCCGGCGGCAATCTCGGGAAAAATAGTCGTTACCAACAAAAACGGGTCGGGTTCCAGTAGCGGCAGTTTTTCGGTCATAGCAAGTAGCCCCTGTGCTCCCTCTGTGGTTTCGGTAGCAAGCCTTCTCATCTCGAGCCTATCCGTGGTGAATAGCTCGCTCGCAAAGTTCATCACTATCAACCCGGCCGCCGCACCTTTGAGCTTTCCTGCCGCCATGTCCAAGTTGAAGCCAAAATCCCAATCTACGTCCGATTTCATTTTGAATTTCTTACGGCAATTTGGTTCCGTGTCTTCATTGAACGGCTATCCTGTTGTACAGAAACCCCAGATTAACGGCCTCATCAACAATTGGCCGAAACTTGCCGACGGCTCTTTGAATTTGGATTTAGCGCCGTTCCGATTACTAGCGGTATCGGTGAGATTCGATGACAGTATGCGGACTACGAAACAAGCCGGCGAAGGACGTTTGGTCTATGGAGTCCTTGATCCGCTAACTTCATTGCCGCTGGATTTCACGGTGATATTGGAGTACGCGCTTCTCATCAAAGAATCTAGCCAACCGGAGGTGACACTCACGCTTGATGACTGGGCCCGCAAGGCTCAGGAGCTTAGCCTTACGGTGTTCGGCAGCTCCGATTACATGAATAAGCTTGGTTCGGTAGTAAATCTCTTTACGGCGAATTCCTATGCAAGTCATGTAAACGGCTCTGCCCTGAATCACGCTCGAACCAACGAAATAGAACTATCGAGAAAGGATCCAAAACTCTCTGCCGAACAGGCGTGGTCGATGCGCGATTTCGCGCTAAGTGCGTCCGGGCAGTTGCAACAGATTCCAATGGGGTTCCAGCCTTCTACTACCTTGGACAACACCCAGGGACTAGTGGACTGGGTGAGCTCCAACGCAGACGTGATTCTAGCGCAAACGGCGTCAGTTCCCCCTTCCTATTTGGCAGGCGAGGTAAAACTGCGAGAGCAGTTCCAATGGCTTAAGGCGAACGACATCAGTATCGATGAAGCGCTTCGCAGTTCGTTTGGGCAGCAGACGTGTAATGGGTGCCATACGCGAGAGTCCACTCAGGGGACGAAATTTGCCCATATCCTGCCAAGAAGCTCGAACAAGCCATCTGTACTCTCCTTTTTCCTCATCGATGCCCTCCCGGGCCGGGAGAGCACGCTGAAGTCGTTGGTAAAATCGGCCAATGGGTGCGCGCAATGATGCATAGGGTAGAGGTAGATAAACAGCTAACAATTTGGGTGTTTTTTTCCGATACGGACTAGGAAATGGGCCTCTTTCTTCAAACATTCGCCCCCGTTTTCACCATTCTTCTTACATTTATGTTGGGGGCCTTCTGCGTTTTAAGAAAACATCCGGCAGCGGGAGGCTTAATTTTCGGAATGAGCTTTTTACTTTCCTTCATTACGCTTGTCGCTGGGATATCTCCGTTTGTCCCGCCAAGCTCAATCCTGGCTTTTTGGAAAGGACACATTTTATTCTCTTATTTTGGGCTGATCCTCTCAGTCATTTTCACGTTTTGGGCGAGCAAAGCGACGCCGGGACGCCCGGGGGACATCCCAAAATGGATCGATTACTGGATCCTCTTGGTACTTCCTATCGGCAGCAGTCTTGTTTACTGGCACACCCAGGAACTTAGGCAAATTAAGGTGGCGGACCTCGAAGTATTGCGCGTGGTTCGAAAAAGCCCAGCCTCGGAATTCACTTTCGTCAGCAGACTTCTTATCAGCGTTCTCATCTATTACACCGTTTCCATGATAAGAAAGGCGCGAGCTCTGGCGCGCACTCGCGAGGATTTCCTTGCCTTGATGAACCACGAAATTCGAAATCCGCTGAATGCTATCATCGGTTGCGCCAAAGCCATGAGAACGGCTCGGGGTGAAACCCTGGAGGTATTGCAAACGTCGCTTACGCAAACCGCGGACTATCTTCTTCTGCTCATCAACAATGCATTGGATTACTCTCAAGTGGTTGCTGGGAAGTTCGTCCTTGCGGAAACTCCCTTCGACCCTCGAGAGGTCATCTCACAGGTGGCGTCGCTTTTTTCGGGCCTTGCGGCAAATAAGAAATTGGATTGGACCCAAGAATTAAGGGGAGAGATTCCCAATCAGGTGTTGGGGGATCCAGGGCGCTTACAACAAATTCTCATCAATCTTGTTGGGAATGCCATGAAGTATACCCAAAGTGGTTGGGTAAAGCTGATCGTCCGGGCCACGGTGGGGGAAAGGGGAATCGCCCGTCTTCAGTTTGAGATTCAAGACACCGGGCCGGGGATGGATGCGGAACAACAAGCAAGTCTCTTTCAACCTTTCAAAAGACTAGGTCGGGATGATTCGCGCGGCGGCACAGGACTTGGTCTTTACCTGTGCCAGACGTTTGTAAAGTCCATGAAGGGGAAAATTGAAATTAAGAGCGAGCTTGGAAAGGGCTCGACGTTTATCGTCGAAATCCCATTTCTCCGGGTCGAAAAGCTCTCCGTCTCTCGAACTGCCGGGGAGCCCTTAGATTTCGCGGGGGCGAAGATCCTCGTTGCCGAGGACGAGCCGGCAAATCAGGTAGTCATGCGTCTTTCCCTATTGGATCTAGGGGTGATCCCGACCCTTGTGGGCGATGGCCGTGAAGCCTTGAAGTACCTCGAGCAAAATATTTTTGACGTGGTTTTCTTGGACTGTCACATGCCCTTACTCAACGGGTACGAGACTGTGGCGGAGATTCGCAAGCGCGGGTGGAATCTGCCCGTCATCGCCTGCTCGGCAAGTCAAATGCCGGAGGAAAGGAAGCGCTGCCTTGAGTCCGGAATGAATGACTTTCTCCCAAAGCCTTACTCCATCGAGGATCTCACTCGAGTCTTAAAACAATGGTGCCCTCGATCTTCCAAGGCTTTCTCCGCTCAAGAACCCATTCAAACCGATCTCTCACTACACAAAGTATTTGAGGAGAGTTATGCGCAGGGAGTTCTAGAGCTCGAGCTTTTTCAAAATCAGGGGAATCGCGAACGGGAAAAATTCGTGGCCCACCGCTTAAAGGGCGGCTGCCTCATCATGGGCGAGAAACACCTGGCCGACCTTCTAGAACAAATTGAAATGGAGCCGGGAAGCAAAATGGCGAAGCGGGCTTTGCAAGAATTGAAAGAAGTACTTAGAAGAAGGGAAGCGTCATGACGGGAACAAAAAAAAGAGTACTCATTTTAGAGGATGATCGGGTTTCTGCTACTTACTTACAAAAAGAGCTCGAACAAACTTTCGACGTCAAGGTCACGCATACCTGTGCGGAATGCAGACGGGAGTTTCGAAGGCAATCCTACGATGCCTTCATTCTGGACGTGAGCTTGCCAGACGGAGACGGGATAGAGCTAGCCCGAGAAATTTCGGAAGGGGGCGAACAAGCGGCCATCCTTATGCTTACGGCAAGCCGGCCCGACGAAAGCTCGGCGATACGGGCACTTGCCGTTGGAGCAGATGATTATTTGCGTAAGCCATTTGGGGGGCAAGAGATCGTTGCTAAGCTGAGAAAGCTTCTGAATCACAGCCCGATCTTGCGCGCGGGGGAGATCACTCTTCACCAAGAAAGAAGGGAAGTCTTTGCCAATGGGCATGTTTTGGATTTTTCCCGCCGAGAGTTTGATATCCTTTGGGTTCTGGTGCAAAACAAGGGCAAGATTCTAAGCCGTGTGAAGCTTCTTGAAAGTCTGCAACACGAATCAGACATGACGGATAGATCTCTCGATCCCCATATCAGTCGCATCCGAGCAAAACTGAAAAAGGTCTCCGGGGCCGGCCTTTCTCTTTCCGGCGTCTATGGGGTTGGGTATCAGCTTGAAGAGGTCAGCGGCGTTCCCGCTAAGAAGGCCTCTTAGCCTGCTAAGAAAAGATCTTCTTCCACACATCGAGTTCGAAGCCGACGACGCCTTTTCCATCGAAAAGGACAAAGGGGCGTTTTATGAGCCGGCCGTTTTTGGCGAGGAGTTTCAGAGCGTCTTCGGCACTCATCGTCGTGAGCTTATCCTTGAGGTTCATGTCTTGGTAGGCGTGGCCAGAGGTATTGAAAAGCCTCCGGTAGTTTCCGCCGTAGAGAGTAAGCATCGCCTTCAGCTCGGTCATGCTCGGTGGATTCTGGGTAATGTCCACCTTCTCGTAGGCGTAGCGCTGGTTACTTAGAAATTTGAGAGCCTTTTTGCAAGTGCTGCAGTTTGCGTATTCGTAAACTTTCAATACTTTCATGCGTCACCACTCAGTTGGTCGATAATCTTTCAAGAATTTGCCCCAGACATGATCGCCGGTGTTGATGCCGAAGAAAATGGGGTCCACAATTCGCGCGGCTCCATCGACGATATCTAACGGTGGGTGGAAATCATGGTTTTCGATCTTTCTCTGAGAAAGGTGAAGGGGATCTTCGTCCGTGACCCAGCCCGTATCGACTGCGTTCATATGGATCCCGGATTTTACGTAGTCCGGGGCCGACGTGAGGGTCATCATGTTGAGCGCGGCTTTCGCCATATTGGTGTGCGGGTGCTTGTCCGTTTTGGTGAAGCGCGAGAATTTCCCTTCCATCGCGGACACATTCACGATGTGTTTATCCAGAGTTGTAACTTTTTCCATGAGGGGTTTTAATTTTCCGCACAGAATAAAAGGGGCCACGGCATTGACGAGATGTACCTCGAGCATTTCCGGTGTTGTGACTTCGGAAAGCGTCATGCGCCAGCTATTGTGGGCGCGGGTGTCGATTTGTTGAAGATCGATGTCTCTAGCCCCTTCGGGGAAAACTTCACGGCCTGCTGTCAGATCCTCCGTCACCCAAGGCACCTGAGACATCATGGCGGAGGAGCCGATATGCAGCTGAGGCAGGCGTTCGGCCTCACTTGGAGAAAGCAATTTCTGAGCTGCGGGCGGTAGCGCTATCTCGTCCAGCAAATGTTTGTAGTAGCTCGTGGGCCGCCGGACCGTTTGGGCGGCGTTATTCAAAATAAAATCGAGGCGGTCTTCCGTTTTTAACAAGTATTCAGCGAGGAGCTCGACACTGGGAGCATGCCGTAAATCGAGACCGTGAATCTGCAAGCGGTGCGACCATTCGCTGAAGTCCTTTTCTTTGGAATAGCGAAGGGCAGCATCCCTTGGAAATCGAGTCGTCACGATGAGTTTGGCCCCTGCCCGAAGTAGCATGAGCCCCGCTTGAAATCCGATTTTTACGCGGGCGCCAGTAATCAGAGCGGTTCGGCCCTTTAAGTCAGCCGTCTGAAATCGCTTTCGATAATTAAAATCCGCGCAAGGGGGGCACATTGTATCGTAAAAAAAGTGGAGCTCCGTGTACTCCTTCTTACAGACGTAGCAAGCTTGCGGAATTTCTAAGAATCGCTTCTCTCGTTCCTGCTCTAATAATTTCTGTAAGGGGGCGGCGTAGACAGTTTCCCTGCGAATGGTGCGAATATCCGTCGCATCCCGGGTAATCTTGTCGCGGGCCCTTTCCCGGCTCTTCTTGATTTTTCTGTGCTTCTTCGCGAGCTTCATGATTTCAAGCCGCTCAGGGCGGGACAGACGGCCGGCGGCCATGAGAAAAGCAGTGCGCTCTTGTTCGGGTAAATCACCTAAGATGAGCCGGTTGGCCGTGACGGCCTCTAAAATTTCCCGGCAGCGCTTAATTTCCTCGTGGGTCGGGGTCATAAGTTGCTGAATATAGCCGAATGCGATAGGACAGCGGTATGGCAAAAATCACTTTAAAAGGCAATCCAGTAAATACCCTAGGGGACCTTCCCACGGTAGGCTCTACTGCCCAGGAATTCACCCTAACCCGGCAAGATCTTAAGGAAGCTAAGCTTGGGGATTACGGCGGCAAGCTCAAGGTCTTAAATATTTTCCCGAGTGTCGATACGGCGACCTGTGCGCTATCTGTACGGCAATTCGTTCAGAAAGCGGCGTCACTTCCCGACACGGTTGTGTTGAATATTTCGGCAGATTTGCCGTTCGCACAGAAACGATTTTGTGCCGCGGAAGGGATCGCAAACGCGGAGACTCTTTCTTCCTTTCGAAGCCGATTTGCGAAGGATTGGAAGCTTGAAATGACGGACGGCCCTCTTGCTGGCCTATGCTCCCGTGCGGTCGTAGTGCTGGATGAGCAAAACAAGGTTCTCTATACCGAACAGGTGGGCGACATCGTGAACGAGCCCAACTACGAAAAGGCCCTTCAATCATTGAATCGAAAATGAGCGCCAAGGTCGTTATCTATACGAAGGAATCCTGCCCGTATTGTATCCGAGCCAAGCAGCTCTTACAGAGTAAGGGAGTTTCTTATGAAGAGCATAATCTCGAGAATAACCCCACTGAGCTCGAGGCATTGAAAGCCCGCACCAAGTGGCGCACGGTTCCTCAAATCTTCATCAACGATAAAATGATTGGCGGGTTCTCTGAGCTTCTGGCGCTGGAGACCTCCAAGAAATTAGATGCCCTTCTAAACTCCTGAAAGGTATCCGTTACATACCAGGAGGTCCCGAAAGACCTTTTATCGCTGTTTTATAGGCGTTGCCTTTCGGCCACCCGCAAGTTGAGCGTCGCAATCCAAGGCGGACAACTTCGCTTTGCCGAGCTGTATAGGAAACATTGAGCCAATCGGTCAATAATTCGTTTCGGGGAAGGAGCCGGAAGAGAAAATCAGGCTCTTCGCTTAGAGGGAAAAGGGGCCTTCCTCTTCCTAGCGTCCAATTCAGGGTGCTGAATGGGTATTCCTCGGCTCGATCACATATTTTTGCGGCAACGGGGTTGCGGAAATTGTATTTGATCGCATTAAGAAAATATTGTTCATTACTGAGAAGACTTCGCTGGTAGCGTCCTCCAAAAATCCTGTTAATTCGTCCGGATTCCCTACCTATGGCCTTCGCGCTTTCTCGGATGAAGTATTGCATTATCGCGTCTAGGTTTCCATTGGGCGTACTTAGAATGAGGTGAAGATGGTTGTTCATCAGTACAAATGAGTGGATGAGGGCTTGGTATTCAAGAGTGACTGTATTTAGGATCCCTCCCATTATCTGCCAGACTCTTTCAGTTGGAAGATGAAACCACTCTCGATTATTGGAACGGGATCTCACATGGTAGGGAAGTACGGTAGAGCGAATCAGTTTTGGTCTAGGCATGCCGGGAAACAAGCATTTTTGATGCCGACTTCCGCCGATGCACCCCTCCTGATATGTAACGGATACCTTTCGGGAGAAGAAGAGACACCATCCATGGCGTCTATTACATTGAACTCCTTTTGTGTCGGAGGAAGATGCCCTCATTGTGAGAGGCGGATCACGGTTTTAGGCACGGCTTTCCAGTCGAGGGGAAAGCGCAGAGGCTGGTACGCACAGTGGCTCCAGCGTTGCCAAGAGGAGCCGGCCTTATTGAGGCTTCGGCTTTCAGTATCTTCCGCGGCTCCTTCCCAGCTCAGGTATGCCCTTGGAGGGGAAGTCATTTCGACGATAAGGCGGTGAGAGGCACCGCTATAGTGGAGATAGTAGTCCTCCTTCCACTTCGCTCCGCCGACGTTTACCGAGTAGCCGTTGCCGGGAGTGGTAATCCAATCCTCAGAAGTAAATTCATTTCCGCCAGAAATATGCTCGAAATAAGCACGGTGGAGGTCGCCCCAGGTAGCTCCATGGATATCTTTCAGGGCACCCGAAAGCTCATGAATCATTTCCGTCTGGCGCGCGGAATCGGGTTTCTCCTCCATTAAGCGATAAAAGCCAGGGTGATTGATCGTCCAGCGCTCTTTGAGACGTTCCATCCAGCGAGTATAGATGCCGCAAGCCCGGCACTCTGGGGAGGATTGAAAATCCCAGGTAGCAAGAATCTTCAGCGCGTTTTCAAGATTGGGATCAGTAAGCGGGTAGGTTTTCAGGTAGGCGATAATCTTGGGTGTTAGGAACTTCGCGTCTGTGAATTGGCTGTCACACTGAATTCTTTGCAGGGTCTCCAGGTTGTGAGCATGGGTGGACCGGATCATTTCTTCAATACGATAAGATCGGAAGCTACTTGCGTAGGCGCGCCCGGACTGTTGGGCGTTTTTGGAGGGCCACACCCGGTTATTCGCCGTTACCAGATACCCGCGATGGGGATTTAAGAGATGGGGAGATTCTTCAGGTGTGAAGAACGAATATTTTCGAGCCCCCTCCAAGGAGCCTTCTCGAACCCCTAAAGGAGTGGGGTCGGTATTTTTTGGAAGTAATCCAATCGCGCGATAACCGATTCCGCCGTGGGTGTCCGCAAAAACGTAGCTGAATGTAGGAAGGCGAAGTTGAGCAAGGAGAGAGTCCATCTCCTCGACATTTTTCGCTTTCGCTAATTTGGGAAATGCGCTCAGGTGTTTTCCGGTCAAGAGAAGTCCCGACCAGCGCAAAAGATAAACTTTTCCGTCGGGGGCGTCCAAGGGCAACAGAGGGAAGCCTTCCTTACTCCTACGAAAGGACTTCAAGAAAAAAGGAATCTGAATGGGACCGGTTCGAAGCCAAATCGTGGGACGAATGGATACAAAGTCTTTCGCCTCCGATTCTGGAATGGCAATCACATCAGCCACCTTCAAAAGCGCATCGGTCAATCCCCAGGCGACGTAATGATTTAGGCCACTCACGACTAGTGGCATCCCTGGCACGGTGGCACCTGCAACATCCATTTCATCGCCTTGCAAATGAACCCAATACCAAAAAGATGGGTACTGAAGGGAAACATGGGGATCGTTCGCGAACCATGCTTTTCCGCTCTTGCTCCACTGGGAAGAGAGTGCCCAGTTGTTGCTCCCGCGCAGGGACTCATCGTTCGGTGTGATTACGGACGCGCTGCCAGCGGAAGCTTTAAATTCCCCGGGTTTTAGAATCGAGTTATCCCAAGGAAGACCGTCTTGGGTCATTAAAGAAGCCGCCTTTTCGCCCCATGCTTTTTTCCATGCGTCTTCCGTGAAGTCGGTGGTGAACGTTGCCTTGGTCTCGAATAAAGACTCCAGAAGTAGAATGCCGACACTATCTTGAGGACGCCAGGGCTCGGGGTCGTAAGCGATTTCCTCAATTTCGTAATTTCCCTTTCTCATGGAATCGGCCATTCCCCGATTCACGCCGTAGGTATAGGCCCACAGAAAATCTTTCGTTTCGGGCGCCATTTCCTTGAATATTTCTTCCGCCTTTTCAGCAAGGCCCAAAAGCCGCAGAAAAAAATCATCCTTCAAATGGCTTGTCCCCAGAATCTCGGATAGCCGTCCCTGTTGCGCGCGGCGGAGGTAGTCCATTTGAAAAAGGCGGTCCCGCCCGTGCAAGTACCCCGTGCAGGCGATGGCAGCACGGTCGCTTCCCCCGCGGACATGAGGAATGCCGTCAGGGTCCCGCCACAGGTCACATTGAAGGGAAGAAAGGCCCTCGTTCAAGGGGTTACTGGCCCTGTTTTCCGTCTCAAAGCGTGCGGAGGGGCTGGAACATTTCACCAGAAAACCCAAGAAAATTGTTATGAAAAGTGCGGTCCAACGCATGAACATCGAGACTACCAGGCCCAATTATGAAGGCAACACAACCTTCCGGACCGCATTTTTTCGATACTTTTTGGGGAAAATAACGACTGAATCAGGAGGCTTTAGTTGTCTATTCGAAGCACTTGGCATCAGTCCCGGGCTCGCCAGCACGCCAGAAATACGATCTGGCCCTGGTCAATGCTCGTGATTTCCGTCGCCCTGATCTTTTTCCACTTAGGAAAAGTCTCTCATCCCACTTTCGCCGGCCACCCGATTCGACGAGATGTGAAGATGGCTTCACCGATTTTGCCGATTCCCCAGTTCAAGACCAAGCCTAAGGTAAAAATCGCGCGAGATGAACACTGGGTGAAAAGGCCCAGGAAAAAGTTGAGTAAGCGTTCGGGTTCCAAGGTGGCGAAGCCCGTTTCTGTCGGAAACTATCCCAAACTGGTCAGGGAATAGCGTAAGATGGCTCGATGACATCGGGGCATCGAAACCACTGGCAAACGCTAGGAACTCTTTCCAATTATCTCTGGCCCAAGGACTCCGGGCTCCGCGTGCGCGTAGTGATTGCGATGGTGAGCTTAGCACTGGCGAAGCTCGTGAACGTCTATGTTCCTTTCCTCTATAAGCGGGCAGTGGATGAGCTAACGGGGCAGCCGCATCTCTTTAGAATTGTGGCGCTGACCATCGGTGCTTATGGGCTCGCTCGCATCTTGAGCCAATTCTTCGGTGAGTTTCGAGATTTTGTTTTTGCAAAAGTCGCTCAACGAGCCCAGAGGGTTGTGGCACTTCAAACCTTCGAACATCTGCATCGCCTCTCCCTTCGTTTCCATATCGAACGCCAGACAGGTGGTCTGTCGCGGGTCATCGAGCGAGGAACGCGCGGAATTCAGTTCGTTTTGAGCTTCATGCTTTTTAATATTCTTCCTACTTTGCTCGAAATTCTACTGGTCACCGGAATTCTCTACTACAAGTTCAATTTTGCTTTTGCTGCGGTCACCTTCACCACTATTTTCATCTACATCACGTACACGCTTTCCATTACCGACTGGCGGGTGAAATACCGCAGGGCCATGAACGAAAAGGACACCGAGGCCAATACCAAGGCCATCGATAGCCTTTTGAATTACGAGACGGTGAAATATTTCGGAAATGAAGAACATGAGTTCCGTCGCTTCGATCATGCGATGAAGGGGTATGAAAAGGCGGCCGTTCAAAGTCAAACCACGCTTTCTGTCTTGAACGTTGGGCAGGGGGTGATTATCGGCGTCGGCTTAGTCTCTGTCATGGCGATGGCGGCGAATGGAGTGGTGAAGGGTGATCTTACCGTGGGTGACTTTGTCCTGGTGAACACCTTCTTGATTCAGCTTTATCTGCCTCTGAACTTTCTTGGCTTTGTTTATCGTGAAATGAAGCAGGGGCTCGTTGACATGGAAAAGATGTTCGAGCTTCTGGCGATTCACGCGGAAATTCAAGATGAGCCGAATGCTTCCGCGCTTCAACTGCGAGAAGGAGAAGTGGAATTTCGGGATGTGAGTTTTCGTTACCATCCCGAGCGTCCCATCCTGAAGCACATCAGCTTCAAGGTTCCGGCCGGAAAGACGGTTGCCGTTGTGGGCCCAAGTGGGAGCGGGAAATCGACGTTATCGCGCTTGCTCTTTCGGTTTTATGAAGTGAATGAGGGGCAAATTCTCATCGACGGCCAAGACATTCGAAAGGTGACTCAAAAGAGTGTTCGAGCGGCCATCGGCATTGTTCCGCAGGACACGGTGCTCTTTAACGATACGATCGAATACAACATTCGGTATGGAAATACCCATCTAGCTCACGAAGACGTCGAGGGAGCCGCAAGGCATGCCAAGATCGACGCTTTCATCAAAAGTCTGCCCGATGGGTATCAGAGCATGGTGGGGGAACGCGGCCTGAAATTATCCGGGGGCGAGAAGCAGCGTGTAGCGATTGCCCGCGCGATTCTAAAAGATCCTAAGGTTCTTCTTTTTGACGAAGCGACATCTGCGTTGGATTCAAAGACGGAGAAGGAGATTCAAGCCTCCCTGGATGAAGTGGCGCGTGAAAGAACGGCGATAGTGATTGCCCACCGGCTCTCCACCGTCGTGGATGCCGATGAAATTCTTGTCTTAAAAGACGGGGAAATCGTCGAGCGAGGCCGGCACTCGGACCTCTTGGCAGCCAAGGGTGAGTATGCTTCGATGTGGAAACGGCAGCAGGAGGCCGATGCCCGTGCGCTTTCCCAGCATCCAGAGATTGGAAACCCCCGACTTAGTCCTGCGTGAGATCGTTCACGCGGATACCGATGCTTATTTTGCCCTCTCTTCCGACCAGAAAGTGATGAAAACCTGGGGAATGCCCGTGCATCAGGATCGGGGCGAGACCGAGAAGCTCATCGAGTACCTGAAAGTAGCGCACAAGGAAGAGAAAATGATCCGTTGGGCGATCACCAAAAAGGGTGAAGACCGGCTCATCGGGGATGTCGGCTATTGGCGATTCGTGAAAGAGAGATCCCGGGCAGAGGCAGGTGCGAAGCTTGCGAAGGAATATTGGAGTGGTGGGTTCATGACTCAAGCCTTGGCGGCTATCGTCGATTTTGGGTTCAATGAAATGGAACTCAATACGGTGGAAGCGAACGTGGATCCCGAAAATCCCGGAGCCCGCCGTTTGGTAGAAAAAGTGGGGTTCCTTCAAGAGGGAATTTTGAAGGAACACTCTTGGGATCAGGAGAGAGCACGCTTTACCGACTCCCTTCTATTCACCGTTCACCGTAGCCGCTGGAAGCGGCCGTGGTAGAGGAGATCCGCGCTCTTTCGCGACTAGCAATTCCCCTGATTTTGGCCCAACTGGGGCTTATGACCATGGTACTCGCCGATACCTATATGGTGGGGCGCTTGGGATCCGTGGAGCTTGCGGGGATGGGTCTGGGAAACGCTTTCCTCTTCACGCTTTCCACCTTAATTGCGGGTCTTGTAATGGGCCTCGATGGCCTTTTCGCGAAAGAGAATGCAAAAGGCGGAGTGCGGGCTGCGGCCCCTTGGTTTTTTGGAGCCGGAGTTTTGGTGATCGGAGCTTCTCTGTTGAGTGTTTTAATTCTTTACGTAGCAGGCTCACTTCTTGAGAGTTGGGGGGTAGCGCCCGAGGTGGCAAGGGTTGCTTCCTCCTACCTGCGAGCGGTGAGCTGGTGCATTCTTCCCGGAATTCTTTTTTTACTTGCTCGCCAATTCCTTGCGGCGCTTGGGGTTGTACGAAAGATTGCGGTGATCGTTCTCCTCGCGAATGGGGTCAATATCGCTCTAAACTACCTATGGATTCCGAAATGGGGAGCCGCGGGCTCCGGTTATGCCACAACGGCAACTCGCTTCTTCATGGTGGGAGTTCTGATTCCCGATCTTTTGAGGATTCTAAAGGGAGTTCCCTGGCAAGTGAGACTCAAGGATCTCTTGAAAATCGGGGGCCCGGTCTCGATGCAAGCAATGGCGCGCGCTGGAGTCTTTTCGCTTCTGGGGGTGTGGGTGGGAAAAATCGGCGTGACGGCCCTTGCGGCCCACTCGATTGTTCTCATGGTGGCGAACCTTCTCAATATGATCCCGATTGGACTATCGAGTGCTGTTGCCATTCGAGTGGCGATTGGCTTGGGCCGGGATGATTTTCCGGCGGCCTCCCGATCCATCCAGGGTGGCCTGTGGGCCGGTGGCGGGCTCATGGCGCTTCTGACGGTGGTGCTTTGGATAGGGAAGGGAAAGTTGATAGAGCCCTTTGCTGTCGATCTTTCCGTGCGCGAAATGGCGGGAGGGGTTCTAATTTGGGTTGCGCTCTTCCAAATCGTCGATACTTTGCAGTACGTAGTCGTGGGGGCGCTCCGCGCTTATCACGAGTTTCTCTCGGCACTCTGGGGAACGCTTTTCGGCCTGTGGGGAGTTACGCTCATTATTGCCTACGGACGGGATCTTTCCGGGGTCTGGGCGGGGGTTTTTTCCGGGATCGTCACTTTGTTCTTGGTGACCGGGTTTACGCTATGGAGAAGATCTTACCTTCCCGTTCCAGCCGCCGAATCCTTTCGTAGTCCTGGAGGATGACTTTTTTATCCTCATGAACGAGGGTGAAAAAGCCTGGGGCGGTAAAATAATTTGTGGTGAGCTTAATAGGAGATCCCGTCTTCGCTCTGAGGCGCATCTGGAAAAATGACGGCAGGCTTCGCAAAATTTCCTCTCCCGGAATCGCTTCGACAGTTCCTTCTTGGTACGAAGTCAGATAGACGGTCAGCGCATTCTTGAGCAATGGAAAGGGTTGCGAAGATTTTTTCGCGAAAGCCGCTTCGTCGATATAAGCATCCACCGTCAAATCCAAAGGGCCAAATCCGATGGCAGCTTGATTCACCGACGGAACCGATAAGCCATCCAAACGAGCCCCCAGTTCGACCAAGACGGGTCCTGCCGGAGTTAATATCGCTTCCGTGTGCGCGGGCCCGTTCCTAACATCGAGGGCATCGAGAACTCCCAGGACATACTCGCGCAGGGTTTTTGAAGGCTCTCCTTCATCGGGCAAAAGCTCGTTACAATCGTAAACGCAATCGTGCCCGTTAATGGAGCGTTTCTTGTAACGCCAGATATCCGTGAAGTGGTGCTGGCCGTCGCGGCTGACTGTGTTTAGAAAAAATTCAGTTCCGTCTAAAAACTCCTGGAGGAGAACCTTTTCATTGAGAAGACCGAGCATATTCGTATGACCGATGATTTCTCTCGCGGCATTTCCGATCTCGGTTCCATTGGTGCAAACGGCGACTTTATCGGTGCCAGCACTATTCAGCGGCTTCACAACTACTTTCTTTAACCCGGAATTATCGAACCATTTGATAAGCTCGCCAATGTCGGACGAACAAAACTGCTTAGCCGCCTGGAGGCCGCTTGCACGAACGGCTTCCACCATTTCATATTTGTTTCTTCGTGCGGAACTCAAGCGCGTGCCGTTTGTAGGCAGCTTAAAATGCTCGCTGAGTCTATCTGCGAGCTCGACACCGGTCTCCGTTCCAGGAAGGACACAGGCTAGGGAAAAGCGTGAGAGCTCGTTCACCAACTTTTCAAAGTCGCCGTCAAAAATAAATTGGGCGTGAAAATCCTCCGCGTGAAAGGAAGGCAAAAGAATCGGCCAAACGGTTGGCGTACTTTGGACGTGTAGTGACTTCATCCCCCGTCGCCCAAATTCCGGCGCCAGAAGATTTCCCGCCGAATACCCGTCCACCACTACGCAAAAGTCCCTCAACCCATCACCCCCAGTTCCAACATAATGCGTTGGGTCTCAATGGAAAGGAAAGGGCCGGAAAAGCGTTAACGTCGGATCAGGGCTTAAAGCCGCGGGCGTCGTTCAGGCAGTTGGTGTCGTAGACGATGGTGTTACCCGTAGTCAGAATTTGGGTGACGAACGTTTTCAGGTCTGCGGCCCCTTCGTTCAGGTAGTACATCACGCACTGGTCATTATTGCAGTGCTTGCCGTGATCCGTGTCTTGGTGGCTTGCGGCCATCGTAATGCCATTGTTTACAAGACCAAGGGCGTGTCCCAGCTCGTGAATCGCGGTGGTTAGCTCGACAAACTTTGGGACCGCGGCAGCTCCACCGGAAGTGCTCAGGATTACCGGCTTGAACATTGCCAGTACCGTCGTGCCGGAAATACTGACCCCGATTACCGAATCGTTTTTGGCTCCATTTTCCTCGTAGTATCCGTCTAAGAACACCATGAAGAAATTGCCCTCGGCAGCGCTCGATTTTCCTTTTCGATAGGTGGTCGCGATGGCGAGAATTGCGTCCGACGAAAATGTTTCCTTACTTTGATCCGGGATGGCCTGCATTTCTTCTAGCGTCGTGGGAACGGTGATGGCTACGGCGGTAGATCTTCCCTCAAAGAGAGCCGCCAAATTATCTTTCACGAAATCCCAAAGGGGCTTTCCGCCCACAATCGCAGGTGCGTTTCCCGTGTAGGGTTCCGCACCCGGCTCATAAGCGATTTCGATCGTCATTTGGGTCATAGTGGAGAAAAAGGTGGTGGGAGTATCGAAGGAAGAGGTCTTGGAATCCGAAGAGGAGCATGCGAGCCCGCAGAGAAGGAAGGTGGTTGCCAGGAATTTTACATTGAAAAAATGTTTCATGAATAAGATAGATTTACCGCGGAGTGGATCCGGAGGCAATATTTTGCGCATCTAGTGTCCCGAGCTGGTCCTGCGCTTCCTTGAAGTTCGGCACCGTGGCAATTGCATCGCGTAGCACCTTCTTTCCCCAATCGGCTTGGCCCATAGACTCGATCACGCGGGCCATCTCCATCCAAGCCTGGCGGTGGTTTGGATTTTTCTGTACGGCTTCCCGGTAAAACTCGACCGCTTCTGAGCGCCAGTTATCGACGGCAAAACGGTGAGCGATACGATACTCGTAATCCCCCCCCAGTCCGCGCTCTTTTCGAATCTCTGGAGTCCAGGAATCGTGGAGCCAGTAAAGACCAACCGTTCCTGATCGGGCGAGAAGGCCCCTTTCATCGATGAATCGACGCCTCGTCTTTTCTCCCCAGACCCTTTCCTCGACGGGCCCCCACAGAATCGCCCGGTAACCCAGTCTTCCTCCGTACGGGGCAAAATCTCCACCGATAAACATCTTTCCCAAGGTCGGCATTAATTCCTCGGGGAGGCGCGTGTGCACCGCTGCGGAGAGAGGCGTATTGAAGGAGGTTGTTGCTTCCTGCGCTGGCGGGCAGATGGTTCCGATAGCATGGGGATGAGCCCCCGCAAGCACCGGCATTCCCGGAAATTCATGCCGTAAGATCTCGTTCATCGCCAAATAATCTTTCCAGGGGAAGGAGACATCGAGCTGATTGGGCTTTCCCATGAATGAGTAGAGAAAATACCCGTGCAGAAAAAGAGCCGGGCCCACTGCAGTGAGAGCCAATGCTTTTCTTTTTCCCGGGGAGAGCGCCGTAAAATAACGGCAGATCCAGAAGGCCGCTGCAAGAAATGCCACAAGGGCGAAGTGGCGACGGAGCTCGTAATTGGTCCAGGTGTAATGAGAAAGGGCGACCCCGAGACTAAGAACCAACATCTCCCAACCTCGAAATAAGTCCAATCGAAATTTTTTCCAAAGGGAGGCGATGAAGATGAAAATAAAGATGCCCAGAACCCCCGTGATGAGAGCTCCCATGACGGGAAGGAGCGGCCACGCCCACCAGGAGACATCCCAAAAGGTGGGGGATTGAATCCCCTTGCGAATAAAAAGCACCCAAGGGGGAAAGCCTAGGGCAAGTTGGTGTACCAAAAAAGCCACTAGCGTTACGAGAAAAAATTTCGCGGCGTTTTTTCGACGTGCCAAAAAATAAAAAGGGAAAAAGAAGATGGAAAGCGGAGGGGAGGCAATCCAGGCGGCGGCGTAAAAAAAATAGGAAAGAAATTCAGGTACGACCAGAAAGACGGAGAGAAAAATCAAGAAAAGAAAATGTTGGGGAGCGGTGAGAGCCGCCATTTTCAGCGGAAAGAAATGGATGAAAACGGGAGGCCAGCTCCAGTCCGCTTCAATTCCTGCTTGGCCCCCAAGGACGAGGGATTCCATAAAGTGATAGGAGTCGGCGCTTAGAAAGAGAATACCGGCCATGATCCATCCCCACGGGCGGAAAAACATTCGGGGAGACACGCGTGTGAAGGACCAAAGAATGAGAAGACTGCCGAGAACGGACGTGCTCCAGAGCGCGCCAGCAACGGCGGAAGCTCGGTGAAGGCTAGGCAGGACGGCGAGATAGAGAGCGGCCCAGTGGTACCAGAGGGATTGGTAATTCAGGGGCGTGCCGACGAGAAAAGGGTTTTCCTTTCCGCGAATGAGCGCCTCAACGAGGATTACCGTTCTTTCCCCGTCATTGTTAAAGGGTGCTCGAAAATAGGGGCCGCTTCCAAGCAGCGGTTCCCAGCCCTGTCGGGCGAGGATGAGAAAGGAGTCGAAACAGCAGAAGCAACCCAAAATAGAAAACCCGATTACCCAAATGCGCAACGGGATTTGGTCCCGTTTGAACGAAACTCTAAGGGTAAGGTGTGTCAGAATGATCGAGCAAGTGACGACGAGAAGAATTTTCAGCCAACCGTAAGGTACTCGCATGTGGAGATACGCAGCCAAAATTGCCTGGTAGGCGAGGTTGAGTCCAAGCCCAACGAAGATCTCCGCCCTACGAAGTCGCTTCTGAAGAATGAGAAGAAAAAGTACCGGAGCGAGCGCTCCAAAAGACAAAAGGGTCCAGGCCTTCAGCATTGCCATGCGTGAATTATAACGTTAAAGAAGGGGAACTTTGAAACCGCATATTAAACTATCTTCTCCACTGCCTTCGCGCCGAGCCATTGTTTGTGGGGCTCCGGAAAGAGCCGAGGTTGTTGCAAGAAAGCTGAAAGATTCCAAACCGCTTGGGAAGAATAGGGAGTTTCATTCCTATACTGGGCTGCACCAAGGGCAGCCGATCCTGGTTATTTCCCACGGTGTGGGGGCCTCGGGTGCCATGATCTGTTTTCAGGAGCTTTTTGATTGCGGGGTGAACACGATTATTCGGTTGGGCACCGCGGGTGGTTTGTACGATGAGACCCAAATAGGCGATATCGTTGTTCCGACTTCCGCCATCCGTCAGGATGGGGTCTCCCGCTTGATGGTTCCGGAGTGCTTTCCTGCGGTGCCGGACAGAGAACTCACCCATTCTCTTTTGAGTCTTTTTGCCCAGAGCAAGGTTCCCGTGCGATCGGGAATGATTCTTAGTTCCGATCTTTTTTATCCAGGCCTCTTGGAATCCGACTTGGGATTTTACAAAAAGGCGAACGCGATCGCTGTTGAAATGGAATGCTCGGCATTATTTGTCGCGGCTCACCTTCGCCAAGTCCGTGCCGCTTCCGTCTTGGTGCTGGATGGAAATCCTCTCAAATGGCAGGAGGGGCAATACGACCCTACTTCGGATCGCATCGCCCAATCGGTTGAGAAGGCGATTGGCATTTGTCTCGACGCTCTAGTCTCGTTTTAGGAGTAGAATAGAGCCCTCGGAGGGTCGAATGCGGTATCTTCTTCTTTTCCTTTTCCCGTTGAGTTGTCTCGCTCATGAAGTAGGGAAGAGCCCCGTCCTCACCCATGCCGTCGCAAAAATCGCAGATTGCACAACTGGTTGGCGAAAATACTCAGCCGAGGATCAAAAGGAGGGGGCCTACCCCGAGACCCACGTCACCTATTATCGATACGTGTTCAAAGTGCCTGCTGGGAAAAAGATATCCATCAAAGTCGAGGGCGAGTACCCGGCCGGGCGTTACGCGGGTTTCAATCTCTATGATACCAAGAGGATGGATAGCTACGCGGGCCTTGCGGACTTTGAGATGGAGCCCGATGCCGGCTCGGTCAATCCCTTCAAAGAAAACGCCGAGGGGAAAAAGAACTACACTGTTTGGGCCGAACCCAAGGAGAAGACTTCCGGTCCGAATCGCCTCGTGATGAAAGAGGGAGATGTTGGGAAGGAAAGAACCTACGAGCTATGGTACCGCATCTACGAGCCTGAGGATGGCCATTTAGGAAAGGTGAATTTACCCCGCCTGACGGCGGTCGATCCCGAAACCGGAGCTCAAATC
>JAHFAF010000011.1:38258-40267 GCA_023250715.1 Pseudobdellovibrionaceae bacterium
GCTCAAATCGAGTGCCCCGCCTTAGCGTACAAACCAGTCTCTAAAGGAAATCCGGGGGCAACGCTTTCAAATGTCTTGCCGGGCCCTGGTGAAGACTCTGTTGTGAATTTTTATCATCGAACGGGCTCGGGGCTCTATGCGAATCGAGACACGCAGTACTTGGCCGCTCGAATCGGCCAATCTCTGGATGAGCCGCTCGTGACAGTATTGAGGTTTAAGCCGCCGACCACCCCTCTGGTATCAAAGGATAAGTTCGACGTCAGATACTGGTCCCTTTGCCTTGGTGGGACGATTTATTCGATAACCTATTCTTGCCTCTCCGATCGGGATGCGAAAGTGGACAAAGATGGATATGTGACGCTCGTGATAGGCCCGAAGGAAGCAAAAGCCAAGGTAGGGGACGGGAATTTTCTTCAGTCACCCCAAACGTCTTTTATCGTTATCTATCGAAACCTTTTGGCGAAAAAAGATTTCAAAGGAAATTTCAAAGAACTCCCCACCTGGCCGAACCCCGATCTGGAAGATCCGCGGAACGAATTAAAGGCCAGCAAATTCATTGGCGATTATTCCCCCACCGGAAAAGCCTACAAGCTTTCAGAGTATCTCGCCGGGAAGTGAGAGTGCCCGGCTCCTTTTAAGGCTTTTGAAGATCGATTTGTTGTTCGGGCATGAGAATTTCTAGCGTAACCTTCCCGAAATGAGCGCGATTATCCATGAGCATGACAGGGTTTGGTCCTAGCACTTTCGCGATGTGATTGTCTTCCAACGCTACGGACGTGCCTTCGTCAATTCCCATGCCCCAGCGCTCGCGGCTTTTCAGAATCAAGCTCAACAGGCGGTTCGCTCGCATGCGTTTGATGAAGTGTTGGTCGACGATCATGTCTTTCACCAGGCCAAGCCCCGGCCTAGTTCCCACTTTAGTGGCGTCGATTACTGTGAAATCCCCTTCACCGGTGATCATCGTTTCCGACATGATCGCGGTACCCGCACTTGTCCCGCCGAAGACAGCGTCTCGGGCCTTTGCGCGAATGGCGCTCAAGAGTTCCGGTTCCTTATCCAAGAGATCCATTACCCGATTTTGATCGCCGCCAGCAAAGAACACTCCTGTCGCTCTTCCTAGCTGTTCTAGAAATTTCACTTTTTGAGTAGCCATGGCTTCCAGGTAGGGGGCCGCTTCAATCGTTTTCGGGTGGTACGGTTCGAATGTCTCTCTTAAATCCTTTTCGCTTTCATCGGGAATTCCACTAGCCCACTCGATGAGAAGGATTGAGGCGTCTTTCCCACCGGCCCAACTGACAAATTTTTCTGCCGCCTGAACGGGAATGTCTCCGCCGCCCACAAGGACTAATCTTTCGTTCGCCATTAAATTAAAGGAAAGAAAAAGCAAACCCCAAACAAAAATTCGCATTCAGCCCCCTGTTAGGAATGCATTAAAAATTTGTTTGGGAATGATGTCATGACGCGCCAGGCTTCCTTTGAGGCAGGCTCTAAGGAAGCTGATTCAAGAGCCAGTTTACGTTGTACTTTCTTCCCCACGATTCTTCCGTTGAGTCCCAATTCGCATCGGGCTCGGCCGAAAGGAGAGATTTATAGAAATAGAAGTGATCGGCCACCCCATCGACGACTGCACTGTTTGGAACCATCTCCCAGCCAACCCCGTTCGAGAGGCTTGCGCTTAGGCCAGTGCATTCCAGACAGACTCCGGTGACGCCCTTTAGGTTCTCGCGATTGATAAGCTCCATTTCGGAATCGCTCGAACGGTACCCACCGCCATCGACCGGATCGCCAATGCCGTTGATGGCGCGCATTTGGGTGAGACCTGTGAGAGACGCCGCAATGCAACTCAAGTCAAAAGTGATCCCTACGATCTTTGTCGTTCCCGTGGAGAGAAGCCAGGCCGCGCGCACGTTTGAGTTATAGACTTTGGAGAGTGCGGCAATACTAGAGCCTTGGCTGAATCCCGCTACGAGAATTCCCTTGGTGGGATCCGCAGCGGGAACCATCGCCAG
>JAHFAF010000143.1:0-7423 GCA_023250715.1 Pseudobdellovibrionaceae bacterium
TAGCCGCCGCCGAGAAATTCTCGGGCAGGCGGCGGCCCGTGGGCTGAAAACCGCCTACCGCGCTTATGTCGACGATAACGCCTCTCTTCATGACGCAATACACTTAGGGCAGGAGCATTCGTATGTCGTCATGGCGTTCAAGGATCCGACGAACATTCCGCTTGAGCTGGTAATTGCTTCTTTGCAAAGCACCCAGACCGTTTTGATCAAAGAAATCGACCCGCAAGGGATGGAAGACGCTCTAGTGACCCGTGGAGTGATGGAAGTCGGTGCCGATGGGATTCTATTTTCCCCTCCTACGCATGAAGTATTAGAGCAATTTCTCAAGCGATGGAAGGAAGTGAATCAGGAAACTTTAGTGCTCGAGGAGGGCGAGATCCTTCGTTCCGTTCCAGTCGGAATGGGGTACCGAAGTTGCATCGATCTGGCGACGCTCTTTACACCAACGGAAGGAATGCTCGTGGGGTCCACTTCTCAAGGGGGAATCCTCTGCTGTCCGGAGGTTTTTCATCTTCCTTACATGGAGCTTCGTCCTTTTCGTGTCAATGCGGGCGCTGTCCACAGCTATGTTTTTAACATGGGAAACCGCACCGACTACATGACGGAACTTCGCGCTGGCTCCTCCGTCATGATTGTCGATCATTCGGGAAGTGTCCGAAAAGCGCATGTGGGCCGCATGAAAACAGAGATTCGCCCGTTGCGACTCATCGATGCTGGTTTTTCGGATGGACGTAAAGTGAATTTGCTTCTTCAAGACGACTGGCACGTGCGGATTTATTCCGCGGAGGGAAAGCCGCTCAATATTACGGAGCTTAAAGTGGGCGACAGGATTCTAGGAAACGTTACCGATCCCGGCCGACACGTGGGCATCAAAGTATCGGAAAACATTTTGGAGAATTGAACATGTTAGGAAAAAATCGACGATTCAGCCGGTTTCTCTACCCGAGCTCCACGCGTGGCCTTCTGGTGCCTATCGATCACGGTCTCACGGTGGGCCCTTTGCCCGGAATCGAATCGGTGCGTGCAATACAAAGGTGGGTGGACCATCCCGCAATCTGCGGCGTAATCGCTCATAAGGGAATTGCGGAGAGATTACTCGAGGGCAATACTTTGCACCGCAAGGGCTTACTCCTTCACCTCAATGGGATGAGTGCGCTCTCAGCAACTGCGGACACAAAGGAAAGACTCACGACAATGGAGACAGCGCTCCGTTTAGGGGCGGATGGAGTGAGCTTTCAGGTAAATTTCGACGGCAAAAATGACGCTCAAAACATCCGCCTTATGGGGGAGATGGTCGACGATGCCAGCCGCTTCGCCCTTCCGGTGCTAGCCATGGTCTATGACAAAGTGCCGGCAGAAGAAAAGACAAGTGTGCATCGCCTGCGGCATTTCTTAAGAATCGCCATTGAAATGGGTTGTGATGCCGTAAAAATTGCGCCACCAAAAAAAACAGATCTTCTAGGCGAAATTTTAGCGAATCTTTCGGAAGACATCCGGGTGTTTCTCGCCGGAGGGACTCTGACGGAAGAGGAGGCCCTCGCGGACCTCACGCGCGCCGCCATCCAGAGCGGAGCCTCCGGGCTCTGCGTGGGTAGAAACGTATTTCAGCGCGAAGACGTGGCGGAGATACTTGAAAATCTCCGTCGAATCTTGGCTCCTCACCCCCTCCAGATTTCCGAACTGCCTTTTGCCGCGGGGAGTGCCTATGGGACTCATTGATTTTCATGCCCATCTTCACCCGAACGAGAAAGCGCTGGAGATTCTTTTGGATAGCATGCGGCGTAATGAGATCGATAAAACCGTCGTCGTAGCCGGAGGAGTGCTGCCCTTTCCGATTCTCTCTCGCAACATCGCCTTGGGCGGCGAAGTAGACGCTTACGTCGACAATTGCAAAATTCGCGCGCTCTGTGATGATGCAGAGGGAAAACTCTTTCCGTTCTATTTCGCAAATCCCCATCGATCGACGGAAGAATACAAAGAGATCGGATCTGGCTTTCATGGCTTGAAGCTCGCTCCAATTGTCCACGGGGTCCCTCTCAATGATCCGAGGCACCACGAATTTCTAAAAGTCGCGCGAAAGTTCCAACATCCGGTTTACATGCATTGTTTGCCGCGCTCAGGGTTCGACATTGAAGCGTTTCGCGATCTTGCGCTGAATTTTCCGGATGTCTCGATCATTCTCGGTCACGGCGGCGTCAATACCGCGGATTTTTACGCGGTGGATCGCATTTGCGAAATTCCTAACACCTTTTTTGAAACGTCCGGGCCCTTCTATTCGGTCGTCACCTATGCGGCAAAAAAACTAGGGTTGGATCGGATTCTCTTCGGCACCGAGCACCCTCTTCAGGCGGCTCGAGTAGAAGTGGAAAAGATCCGGGCGACGGGTTTGCCCCTGGAACAATTGAATTGCAATGCGAGGCGCCTACTCCATGGATGAAAGACTCGAACAGGTCTTGGAAAGGGCGCGAAGAAGCCCCTTTTACTCCCGTCGGCTCCCGACCGGCGCAAGCTGGGAGTCGGTTGCGATTACAACGAAGGAAGACTTGAGAAATCAGTACCCCTTCGGGCTCTTAGCTGTCGATAGATCTAAGATCGTTTCCTACCATGAATCGAGTGGAACGAAAGGGAGGCCAACGTCTTCCTATTTCACTTCCGCCGACTGGGAGGATATTGCGATTCGATTTCTGAGGAATGCAGTCGGGCTCAGTTCAAAAGACACATTTTTCATCAAGACTCCCTATTCGATGGTGACGACGGCTCATCAAGCGCATCGGGCCGCGGAAATAATAGGTGCACTCATTGTCCCGGGAGACAATCGCTCCTCAAACATGCCCTATTCTCGAGTGGTGCAGGTGCTTAGGGACTTGAGGATCTCGGTTTCCTGGAGCCTTCCAACGGAAGTTCTGATCTGGGCGATTGCGGCTCGGGAGTGCGGAATTGATCCCGAAAGAGACTTCCCGAACTTAAGGGCCTTTTGGGTCGCAGGCGAGCTTTTGAGTCCGGGTAAACGAACGGCGCTTTCCAGTCTTTGGGGTGGAAAGGCGATCTTCGAAGATTACGGAAGCACAGAAACGGGGAGTCTGGCCGGAGAAATGCCATGTGGCCACGTCCACCCCTGGAGCGATCGCCTCCTGTTCGAAGTTCTATTATCCGGTGGCGAGATTGCCCAGGCCGGTCGCGGCCGACTTTTAGTCACGCCTTACTTCCGTGAGGCGATGCCACTAGTGCGTTATCTCGTTGATGACGAGGTGGAAATTTCCTCTTCTCCCTGTGGCTTCCCGACCATCAAAGTTTTTGGACGCGCAAGCGAGAAGATCCAAATCGCGGGCCGATCCTTTTTTCCCTTGGAAATCGAAGATGCTGTTTACCAAACGGGAAGAGAATTAGGCCTCGTCTTCTGGAAGGGGCAATTCAACTCGGATTCATTAGAAATTCACTATTTCGCGACTCAGGGAGGCTCCTTGAGCGATGGGATCGAAAGGCGCCTCGAGATACCGGTGAAAACGAGGCGTCTGCCGCTTTCTCGATTCATCGATGCAGCACTTTTACGAGAGCCATTGAGATTTTCAAAACCACAATTCTTGTTTCCTCAGGAGGGCATGAACCATGAACGAAGTAACTACACTATTGGATGAAAAACTAAGAAAGACCCTTGCGGAAAATTCGGCGCTCGGTGCCGGAAATTTCCTTCACGTAGCAAATGAGATTTCTCCTCATGCGGAGGAGCAACACCTTTGGATGAACGAGCCCTGCACAATTTTCACGGGCGAGCGATTTGAAGGATTTTCCTTAAGAGAACTCAAACACGTCGTGGACACCTATGCTTCCTGGTATTACGGAATCGGCGTGCGCGCGAAAGACCCCATCGCGGTATATGTGGGCGAGGGCGTGCAAAACCTCATTCACTATCTCGCATTGAACGCCTTGGGCGCGATTCCGGCGGTCGTAAACGGAAATATGCCGCCGGAGATTGCAGCGAAATGGATTGCCAAAGTGGGAGCGATTGGAATTTATTCCGATGACAGACATGCGGCGAACCTCTCACCGCATTTGGGCAAGAGCTCGGCGCTTCGGTTTTTTGTTACGGACGACACGGCGTCGAAGGTTTATCGTCCGGAACTGCCAAAGGTATACCCTTACCGGCACGCGGACACCGATATTGTTCTCATCGGGCATTCCTCGGGAACAACTGGCATTCCGAAGGCAGTGCAATTCCAACACCAGCAGTTTTTTTATGGAATTCGCTATCGCTTGAGTCTTCCATTCCCCAAGGGATCGGAAAGGATGCTTTCGGCTCTCCCACATTCTCACTCTGCAGGGATAGCCTATTTAATGCTCTCGATATTGAGTGGTTGCCAGACCATGGTACTGACGAGTAACCGGGCGGATGTCGTTTTGCCGAATGTCGAAACCTTTCAGCCAACGATGGTGGTTGCCTTCCCGGAAACCTACGTCCTTTTGAGCGAGGCCGATCTCGACGCCTACGATTTGAGCTCGATTCAGCTTTGGTTCAATGGCGGCGATGCCGCGCATGAAACACATATCCGCCGCCTAATCGCCAAAGGCCACCGCACTGTGGAAGGCCGTAAACTTGCCGGCTCTGTATTTATTGATGGGTTGGGATCTTCCGAGATGGGATTTTCTCTGTTTCGTAATGTTCACACTCTCGGCACTGAACATTACAATCGTTGCATTGGGAAACCACTGGAATGGGTGGATGCGGCGGTGCTCGGGGAAAATGGGGAGAAGTTGCCTCCTCATCGCATTGGGAAATTGGGCGTGAAATCCCCGACGATTACATCGGGCTACTGGAATGATTCGCTCCTTACCGCACGCTCGCAGATTAATGGCTACTTTCTCACGGGCGACATGTTCTACCAGGATGAGGAAGGGCGATTCTTCCACGTGGATCGGATTCCCGATGTCATTCAAACATCGGAAGGACCACTTTACAGTCTAGATACCGAGGAGCTTCTTTTAAGAGAATTCCCTCAAGTCTCCGATTGTACCGTCGTCGCAGCACCTGCTTCTTTGGGAAGTTCGATGGGGGTAGTAGTCACCCGCCTCAAACAAGGGATACAGGAAGAGGCCGAGCCGCTACTCGAGGTTTTCAACGAAAAACTGAGAAACGCCGGCAAGCTTCCGTTAGGCGCCGTAGTTTTTGCGGACCCAAGCGATGTTCCCCTTGGTCCAACAGGCAAAGTTTTAAAACGGGAGCTTCGCGAGCACTTCCGCGAGTGCTTTAGGAAGTCTTCCCACCCAACACTGGAGCCATTCCATGGATAGATGGGCGCAATTCATTTCTAAAGAATGGATGGATGAGCTGGATGAAACTCCTTTCCTGAAGTCTTGCCGCGAGGGAACTGTCTCTCGCGAGACTTTGGAAACGTTTCTCGTGCAGCAGTATTTTTATTCAAGAAATTTCACTCGGTACCTCTGCGCGCTGCTCTCAAACATCATTAACGACGAGCACAGGCGGGAACTAACCGAAAACCTCGTGGATGAAACGGGGCTGGGGCAGGTGAAAGGGGAGCCTCACTCGCGTATTTATCGTCGAATGCTCGGGAAATTGGGTGTGGATCCCTCAAAGGCGGAGCTCCTTTCGGAGACAAAGGCCCTCATTGAAACGATGTGGCAGAGTTGCCGGAGTCCGAATCCCGCAGTAGGGCTCGGAGCACTCTGTCTGGGTGCTGAAGCAATCGTCCCGCATGTTTACTCACAAATAGTGGAGGGATTTCTCGCTCGAGGAGAGGACGCACAAAACCTAGAGTTTTTCCATCTTCACATCGCTTGTGACGATGAGCACGCGCTCACGATGAAGAAAATAATCGACACAGAGCTTACCTCCGAGGAGCAGCGCTCTACACTTAAGAATTCAGCAGCGCGCGCAATAGCGGCGAGGGCTAGATTTTTCAGAGGGCTCACCCATGCAATATAGCTCGAAGGATTTCGGAAAGACCCAAAGGCAACCCACGACCTCGCTTCCCGATAAACTCATTCACTGCAACGTGGAGGAGAAATCTCTAGAGGTAGCGTTCAGCCAAGAGCGCCAGCATCCGGTTTTCGTGGTGGACCTACCCACGCGCACCATGAGTCTGACGATAGGCCACTTGGCGGCAGGAGAGTCGACCCGCAGGCATCGGCATACGTACGAGACCATCCTCTATATTCTCGAGGGCAAGGGGAGAACCCACGTGGAAGATCGGGCAGTCGAATGGCAGGCGGGGGATGCGGTTTATGTTCCTGTCTGGGCATGGCATTCCCACGAAAATACGGGTCCGGGCCGAGCTCGCTATGCCGCCTGCGAAAACGCCCCCCTCCTTCAAAATTTGGCGAACGTGGCCCTAAGGGAGGAGGAATAAGGGGTCAGTTTACTTTCAATATTGATTGGTGCTTGGGCCATATTGGCTCTGGGACCTTTCAATATTGAAAGTAAATTGACCCCTTTTCGGGGGATGCGGCATACTTGCGGCTATGAGAACTTTGGTGTTTCGGTGGATCGTATCGGCCCTTGTGATTTTGGCTCTGCCTCATTTAATGGATGGGGTCGAGGTGGAGAGTTTCGGCGCAGCACTCGCGGCGGCTGCGGTGCTTGGATTTCTGAACACTCTTGTGAGACCGCTTTTGATTTTACTAACCCTTCCATTGACTCTCATCACACTCGGAATTTTTCTTCTGATTCTAAACGGCCTGATGTTCTATTGGGCAGGTGCGCTCGTCACTGGATTGCATCTGGCGTCTTTCGGCACCGCATTTCTTGGATCTCTTCTTTTGAGTGTGGCGAACTGGATCTTTGAGCTCAACTTCGAATCTAGAGGCGGTAAGCGAGTAATTGTGATGAGGCAGACTCAAACGGGTGGAGACGGGCGAAAGACAAGGGATCTCAAGTGAGGGAATGTTTTATTCCAACTTGTATCGAGTAGGTCTTGAGTCCATTCGATACTGGGGTCCGGTGAACGCACCCACTTGGCGAAACATCTCGTCCCGCTTATCCGGCGTCTGAACATTTCGATCGTATACCAAAAGGGTAACTTCTTTGTCCGTTACTTCAATTTGAATCGCGTTCACTACGGAAGTAACCTCCCGGAAATTTTCCGACAGGGCTTTCATTTCCGGCATTATCTCATTCACTAACGGTTCGGCCCCGGGGATTTGTCGTTGCTTCCAGTGAGCGGAGAGTCTTTGATTGAGGCGCGGAAGGACGGCTTCCGTCACGATTTCATGGGGAGTGATAATATCCAAGTCGGAGTCAATCTTTCCACTGCCATTGATAATGCTTCCAAGAAGAGTGACCCGGACTCTGTGCCCACGCATTGCGCGTAGCCCCCCGATATTAGGCGTTACCTCTTGAAGGGCGCTCTTTGTAGCTCGCACAGCGGCCAGAATGTCGCCAAAGTCATAGCCCGGGTTCGTTTTCCCAAAT
>JAHFAF010000143.1:7433-10078 GCA_023250715.1 Pseudobdellovibrionaceae bacterium
TTCCTGTAGTTCATTGTAGTAGAGCTCGAACGCTCGGAGAGGCGTCTCCCCGTTCTCGATGTGTTGAGCTATAATTTTGTCCGCAGGAAGTGCGGCACGGATAAACAGCGCCATGGATTGTTTAGGGGGAAAGGGGACTCCCGTTTTCTTTGGAAGATCACGAAAGCGCTCTCCTACACGTTGAAGCAGTCGACCCTTCAGGTAAGGGGGCATTTCATCGATCAAGGGCAATAAAGAAAGGAGGAAAGTGGGATGCTCTAAACCGGCATTTGAGAGACCGTCGAGCAGTTGCCTCCACTCCTTTTCATCGTAAAGTGCAAGCCGAAGCAGAGGCTCCAACGTTCCCGGAGTAGGTTTTTTCTCCGTGAGTTGGGACAGTAGTTGTTTCTGTTGAATAGTGGTAAGAAGACGAACCCGCCGATAAAGGTCGTTCGCTTCCTCCATGCCGAGTTCCGTATCTTGCCAGAGGTGTTCTCCTAACGCGCCCTTTTGAAGGGCTAATTCTAGACTGTCTTCCGTCAGCCAAGACCAAGCTCTCGCGGATACGACGCGGCAGAATTTTATTAGACCGGCTTCAGCGGGAACAGAATTGATCGCTAAAAAGAAAAATAGCAACCAAAGGTACCTAAGCCTCATTCCGACATTATACTGTAGACAGCGAGTCTACTTCTTCGAATATGATTTCTTAAGAAATTCGATGAATTCCTGGCTCTTAATCTCTTTCAAGCCTTGCGGAGAGTGGATATAGACTTCCCTCTCCCTTTCGGATCGAATCCTTTTTTCGAGATAACGGTGAAACGCGGCCAAACGGGTGGGAGGGATGCGGGGTTTTGTGTCCACGAAGCCTCTTGTCTTTGGGCGTTCCTTCGGCGGCGATTCATCCATTCCGAGCTTCGCGGCAGTTTCTCGAAGAATCTTACAGGTGGCCTCGCGTGTTTTTTCCGAACGAAAAGCGGGAGCCCCGATGAGATCATCAATGCAAGCGAACCCTTCGCCGAACCATTGTTCTTCTGCGCGCGTGGTCGTGAAGTACCACGTCTCAGGAGCATTCAATTCGCCCTTCCATTCAGAGAGTGGTGGTTGTTTCCAGTAGCGTCCCTTCAATTCAGGAAGCGTCTCTGCCATCACTTTTAGAATTTCATTCTGGGGGTAAGCCGTAAGGGGGAGATCCCCGTACGTTCCCAGCTCTTCCCCGGTATTTTTCTTTACCCAGGTCGCGAACTCCGGCTTTTCATCCACGGAAAGCTTCTTCGCATAAGCGTTTAAGAAACGATTGTAGTCTCCATAAACAGAAGGAAAAGGGTTGTCATCGAGTCCCGTGCCGCCGAACCCAGCACCTGATTCATAATCCGATCGGTCATATTCAACAAACTGTAGAGTCCAGTCCATCGGGTAGAATCCCAATGCTATGGAAGTGGCGTATAGAGCCTGCGCCATGCCGAGGGGATGCCGTGGCTCATGCTGAGGAGACGGAAAGCCTCGCAACATGGGAATCTTCGCATCATTAAGAGTTGGCCGGGAATATTTTGAAAAGAGGTCCGTGAGATGGCTATCCAACACATCTTGCGAGTAAGGCTTTTCGATGAGGCGATCGCATTTAGCGGCCTCAAGAGCGAGAAGGGTCATTGCTTTTTTATAAACCTCGTCGCCCTTTTCCTTCAGCGCAAACTTGAGCCTTGAAAAGTTGCGCAAACCCAAGTGGTGGCTCAACGTTTCTGTGTATTTCAAATTGGGTCGGGTAATGTAATTACGACTTCTTGGCTGGATGCCGTAAGGAAAATTCACGAAATCGGCCGGCAGGGAAGTTTGGTAATCGCCATTCGCGCGCATCTGCTTCGGCCAGGGAAGGGCTGTGTAGCAAGGATCGGCCTTGTCGCCTTGGACTTTCTCCCGGACGAATTTATGGAAGCGCGCCCCTTCCTTCACCTTCTCCGCATGGCGCGGATCTTTTTCATCAAAAAACTTAAAGATGTCATCGTGGCTTCCGAACATGCCTTTCCAATCCGGGTACATTTCCCAGTTGGGGCGCACTTGATAGGGATTGTTTTCAGCCGCATGGCAGTCGATGCAACCGGACAGATTCTTTTGAACGCGAGCTTTTCCCTTTAGCTTGGGATTCGAGAGATCGAGCTCCACTAACTCGAATCGGGCGGGCTCCTTTTGCGATTCGTGGATGAAGTGAATGAGCTCCACCCTATTGTAGATGTCGGTCGCTGATTTGTCGCAAACGTAACGGAAGATGATATTGGAATCGACTGTGCTGCGAATGACGCCCGGCCAAGCCTCGCTGATACCGCCTGCTTGAGCGCTCTGACTGTCGAACACGATGGTGAATGACTGCATCGCACCCGGGTGGCGCTCATTCAGAACTTTCAAAAAATCCTCCTGATTGTTTACTTCTTTCGAAGTCGCAACCTTTTCGATTTCTTCATAGGTAAGGGGCGATTCGGTGCAATCATTTCGAACGCCTAGCTGATTCCAGCGCGAAGAATAATTGAGCTGCTCCTTCATCGTATCGGAGGCCGAATTGAAAAGGGGGTGAAGGGCCGCAGGGGAAACTGCAGAGAATACGGAAAGAACGAAGAGCCAGCGCATGATAAGAGCCTCCACGGATCGCGGGCCCTTCTATACACAATTTAAACATT
>JAHFAF010000489.1 GCA_023250715.1 Pseudobdellovibrionaceae bacterium
ACGTCGGCGCGACAGGGCAAGGTCTCGCTTATTTCCATGATGTGAAAATTCACGTGCAGGTCGGGAACAACCGTCTCCTTTTCGAGTGTTACTGCGGATTCACTGATGGTTTAAGTGAGGTTAGCATGGGCCTGCTTGGGCGCCACGGGTTCTTCGAGCAATTCGACTCTGTCAATTTCAAGCAGAAACAAAATTTGGTAGAGTTAGAGCTTCCCACCGGTCTCAACGAATAGATCTTTTTCCTGCGCATGAAATCCTTCAGGTAAATAACGAGTGATTCTAAAATCCACTTCATCCACACCGAATCCGACGAAGAGATGACCCCGCAGATGATGCGCGAGGCCGAGGAGATCTGGACGGATATGCTTTTTGAGGCGTGGAAGAAAAAGAAGGGATTCTCAAAATGAAACGTCGACCGCGTGAAATCATTTTCGTGGAAAGAACCGTGAAGAAGCCGATTCCGCCCGGGCGCGAGGAGCGGATAGCGGACTGGCTGGCCGATTTGCTGTTTCAAGATTTTTTGGAACGTAAGGGATTGAAGAAATGACGGGGTTCTCAGTTACTATCTATAGTTTTGCAGTTTTTCGACCTTTTGAGAACTTATTTCTGGCACTCAACGCTATTTAACTCCACGATAGGTAAGCCCCTGGTTTGACCAGGGAGACTTGAAAAGGCTTGGCCTTACAGCAGGAAGTAAAATATCCTCCTCCGCGGCAAGACGGTTGTGAGAAACCGCAGAGGAGGACGTGTGGAAACGTACCGAAGTCTGTCACACTCACGATATGATTGCAAGTACCACGTTGTATTCGTACCGAAGAGACGAAAGCAAGCGTTGTATGGGAAGATCCGTGAATATTTGAAGAAAGTGCTTCACGAATTGGCGCGGCAGAAAGGGGCTGAAATTCTTTCAGGGTATCTGATGAAAGATCACGTGCACATGCGCATTGAGATACCGCCGAAATATGCGGTATCGGAGGTGATCGGATACGTGAAAGGCAAGAGTGCCATTGCGATTGCGCGTCAATTTGGAGGGAAGCAGCGGAATTTCAACGGAGAAAACTTTTGGGCGCGAGGTTATGCCGTTTCGACGGTGGGCTTTGAACTTGCGAAGGTCAAGGAGTACATCGCCCATCAAGAAAAAACGGAAGAAGCTCAAGAGGCCGGTAGATTTTAACCAGCAACTTTAATGGCGGCCGTCTTTGAGACGGCTCACAACCGTCAAGCCACCCCGTTTAGGGGTGGTGTATGACTTCAAACCCTCCCGGCGCATGAGAAAAACTCGCGTTTGTCCATTTTTGCGGGCTCCCTCCCCGTAGGCAGCCGACTCCAGAGTTTCCCCGGTCCCTCGACTTCGCTCGGGATCCTGAGCTTGTCGAAGGACTTCGGCTCCGGGTCTTTTCAACATGGGGCAGGCTTGTGGTATTTTATCTTCTTTGGTGGCGGCAGAGCCAATAATAAGGAAGATGCGCCAATAAAGAAAAGTGGATTTTGTTAATAAGCCACGATCCTCCGGCCGGGGAAACCCTGGCGCCCAGCAAAAGGGCCGATAACCTCATCCACCGCTAGTTTTACTGTCTGAGTTTCATAAAACTGTTTAAGTGGTTGTGTCGATGAACGTTCCATGAAAATTCATGGGAGGGTTCAATCGATGCAGCGACGATTTCAAATACGAAAGCGAAAAATGCTGGCTCAATGTGAAGTTTCTCCGCAGATATTCGATGATATGATTGAACGGCTTGATCAATTTGCGATACCTTATGTAAGGCATTTTGAGCGTAAAGAGCAAAGACAACATGCCGAGTTGTACTTGGGAGGTTTGATGTCGGACCTTGGAAGGAAGAATGCCGAGTCGATTGCGTACCGAAGCGGTGAAGAGCGTCACGGACTGCAACATTTTATTGGCTCTGCTTCCTGGGATCATCAGCCCCTGATTGAAGTCCTCGTCGGTCAAGTGGCGGCGGAAATAGGAGAGCCGACAGGTGTGATCGTTTTTGATCCGTCCGGATTTGAAAAACAAGGCAAAGATTCTGTAGGCGTTGCCCGCCAATGGATTGGCCGGCTTGGAAAAGTCGACAATGGACAGGTTGGCATCTACCTGGGCTATGTGTCTGAAAAGGAGCATGTGCTTGTCGACACACGGTTGTGCCTTTCGCAGCAATGGGCTCAGGACAGAAAGCGGCGGGAGAAGTGCGGTGTTCCCAAAGAGATTCGACATCAAACCCGCCATGAATTGGCGCTTGAAATGCTGGAAGCCCATGGACATCACTTGCCGCATGCCTGGATTACAGGGGATGATGAAATGGGTCGTGTGAAATGGTTTCGAGAAACGTTGCACAATCGAGGAGAGCAGTATTTGTTTGCCGTGCCTTTCAATACCACGATCCGCGATTTGGACGGACCGCGACCGAAGCATTCTCACGTTGGAAGTGGAGCTCAGCCTAAGCGCAAATTTGAAACGGTGAAGCATTGGGCGCAGAATCTTCCGGAACAAGCCTGGAGCCAGATCACAATACGCGAGGGTGAAAAAGGACCGCTGAAACTTAAGATGGCGAAGCGCCGTGTCGTGGCCAAGACCGAAAAGCGATGCATCAGTACGAGGGAGGAACTTTTGATAGCAACCCGACGCCAAGAGGAAGATGGATCCTGGAAGCATGACTACTTTTTGTCCAACGCATCGGCTCAAAGCTCTCTTGAAGAATTGGGACGGGTTGTGAAAGCAGAACATAGGATTGAGGATTCGTTTAAGCGGGCTAAAAGTGAAGCAGGGCTGGCTGACTATGAAGTCCGGACCTGGCGGGGTTGGTATCATCATCAAGTGCTTTCGCTTATCGCCACCTGGTTTTTGATTCAAGAAGCTCTCCGCGGGAAAAAGTGGACTCCCGCCATTACGGTTCCACAAATTCGAGAAGGTCTGGCGATGATTTTGCATCAGACCTGTGATGGTGCAAATCCGGATCGGATTGTCCATGAGCGTAAACGTCGATTGGTACGCAACGAATTAGCACGGTTTTACCATTGGATGAAACGTAATCTCTTGGCTCCATTACGGCTTCAGCCTTGAACTCGAACTCAGACAGTAAAACTAG
>JAHFAF010000490.1 GCA_023250715.1 Pseudobdellovibrionaceae bacterium
CCTGCAGCAAAGAAAAAAGATCGAAAAGGTGAGAAGCATAAGCACTTCGTTCCGGATCCGAAACGAGTGGATGCAGGGATTTTTCATGTGGCCGCAGTTGTCGGCGGGAACTTCTACACCGAGCCGAAAGTGGACTCCCAGGGAAATGCTAACGGAGAATATTTTAAGGACTTTGGCTTTCAGGGGGGAGTAATCTTTGATTATGACTATTCGGAAATGGATGAAAACATTCCGCTCTGTTTACGTGGCGGGTTTTTCTACAAATATGTTTTGAGCTCGGTGCATGTTTTTGCATTCGATGGATCGGCAAGGCGCATGTTCCGGTTTTCCGAATCCGCGGATTTTGGTCTTGGACTTGGGGCGAGCGCCGCCGTTTGGTACCGCTCGGTCACGGCTAGCTCACCCAACGAAGAAATTCTCTTCTTGCCTTCGGTCTACCTCACCGCCGGCTTCGACTTCACGCCCTTTATGGTGGAGTTCAAAACACTCGTAAATCGCGTCGGATCGGATAGCACGATTATGGGACTTGAGCTTTACTTCGGTTTCCGTCTCTAGAGTACTCAAGAAGGAGCTGCTTTAATTTCTCGCCGTCGGCCGGCTTAAAAAGATAATCGCTTGCTCCCGCTTGCAACGCCTGTAATACAATATTTTCATCCGTGAGCCCGCTTAGAATGATGATCTTGGCTCGCGGAAATTCCCGCATAATCTGCGCTGTCGCCTCGATGCCAGAGAGCCTTGGCATCACAATATCCATCACCACGAGCTCCGGCTGAAGCTCCCGGAAAAGATCGACTGCTTCCATTCCATCGGTGGCAGCGGCCACCACATCGAATTCCACAGCCAATAGGTCGTGAAGCTCCTCACGAAACTTCTTCACATCCTCAGCTATTAAGACCGTCGGCTTCATGTTATCTACCCGCCATGCCTCGATTGAACTTTCTCGTGCGCATCGTAGTCTGCTTCTTCTTTATATTCCTGCCGTTGCAGACCCTCGATCAGTGGTTTTACGACCACTTTTTCCGCTTGAGAGGGCGTCTTACCAAGCCCCACTCCTATATCCTCGTCCGAATTAACGATGGCCAACTTCACCAAGCGTTCGGCCACCAACAAGCAGACGATGGTTTCTCATTTGAACCCAAGGTCCACTCCATCTGGTACCAGAACTTTTATGGGCCACTCCTAGCCAAAATCCAAGCTCAGAAACCCAAACTCGTGGTCTTTACCTCTTTCTACGAGTGGATCGACCACCGTCACACTCCCCAGGTCCAGGGTCCCAATCTTCTCTTTGCCGCGGCGCTAAATGAGGACAGCAAGCTCATTCCGCCCCTTCCTTCCCTTACTCAAAGCGGGGAGGAGTACGGCTTTGGAAACCTCTTTCCGGATCCAGACAATGTAGTGCGTCGAAGCCACCTGGTCTACTCCTCTGGAGCTTCTTTGGCCCTTCGTACGTATCATCGGCTAAATTCCGAACCTATTAAAAGAAACCTTCTAGACCCGCTCTGGATCGACTTCCGAGGTCCGGCAGAAAGCTATCCGCTTCTAGATGGTTGGGACATTTTTCAACGCGGCGTTCCTGAAAATACCTTCACCAACAAAATTGTGCTCATTGGGCGTGAAGGGAGTGCGACTCAGGACTACGAGACTCCCTTCGGACGCATGTCACGGCTCGAGATCCAGGCAAATACCATGGATACGTTCTTGGGCCACCGGGACTTAAAAGTAGTTCCCCGATTTGTCACTCTCATTACGGCGGGTGTCGCTGTCGTAAGCTCTATCCTTATCATTTTGATGTTCCCACTTACCCTTGCCTGGCTCCTACTCCTTCTTTTGTCTCTGGTGATGGTGCTCATTACGCTTTTTACCTTCGCAACTTTCAAAGTATGGGCCGGAATTGCAAATCCCATTTTTTGCATTTTTGGCACTTACCTCTTGATGTTGGGATATAAACTTGGCCGTCATGAAGAGCAGCAATGGCGCTTGCAGCAGGAATCGGAGTACTTAAAAGAACTCGATCAGTTCAAGAATAACTTTATCTCGCTCTTTAGCCACGATCTCAAGACCCCGATTTCAAAAATCAAGGCGATTACCGATCGCATTTTAACGGACAACCCAGCTCTGGCTACGAGCGTGCGCGAGGATTTGAAATCTATCGACCGCACGAATAGCGAATTAGCACGTTTCATCACCGATATTTTGAAAGTAACTAAGATGGAGTCGATGTCGCTAGAACCCGTGAAAGAAGTCATCGACATCAATCGCCTTGTAGAAATAGCCGTGCAACGGCTAAAATTTCTCGCGGATGAAAAACAGATTTCGATCGTGCTCGATCTCGAGCCGCTATTTTCCATGGAAGGCGATCAGCAGCTCATCCAGGAAATCATCACTAACCTCATCGAAAATGCCATCAAGTACAGTGAGCCCTTAAAGCAAGTGGTGGTAAGAACCCGCGAGGAAGAGAATCGCGTTCGCGTGACCGTGGCCGACCAAGGACAGGGAATCCCGCCGGATGAACTCCCTCGAGTCACCGGCAAATTCTATCGGGGCCGGATGGCCGCCGAAAAGACCAAGGGCTCAGGATTGGGGCTGTATCTTTCCAAATATTTCGTGGAGTTGCACCAGGGCGGGATGGAAATTAAGAGCCAGCTCGGTACCGGGACTGAAGTCAGTTTCTGGCTCCCCTTAAGCCTCTAAATACTCCCGGTAAAGGTGCCAAAAAGCGTCACCATTGCGAATACTTACCCATTTATGGTATGAGTGCGTCATTAAATGGGGTGTTCTAGTGTACTCAATTTTGGTGGTGGACGATGTGGCCGAGCTTCGAAAGCAAATCGTCTCCATCCTGACTGAACAAGGCTACGCGGTAGAAGAAGCTTGCGACGGTGTCGAAGCCGCCGAAAAATTGCAGGCGAAAAACTATCCGCTCGTTTTGTGCGACGTCATGATGCCGCGGATGACGGGCCTTGAGTTCTTGCGCCACGTACAAGAGCAACAATACTCCACGGCTGTTGCTTTGATCACCGCCCATGGAAATATTCGTGATGCCATCTCCGCCATTCGCGAAGGCGCGTTCGATTACGTC
>JAHFAF010000491.1 GCA_023250715.1 Pseudobdellovibrionaceae bacterium
CAAATCTACGTTTCACTGGATCGCGGAAAAATTCATTTTTGCCGAGCCGGAATTTCAAGGCGACCGAGTGATCCTGTTGGCAAAACGCTAAGGTCTCGACGATTCCCCCCCCATCCCGGCATTACCTTCGTCGATCCGTTTTCCAATTCCCGACAGATCGAGAAAAGACTGCGAGATCGAGGAATAGCAGTGAAGTAGGGCCGCACTCGACCAACTGCTCATATATCAATTTTGGAATATAGGCAGAACCGATGATTGCGGCTATCTATGTAGGGGAAAATAAGGGAGATATTCTTAGTGTCCAGAGATCAGGGGTTTTTATGCGATTTTATTGAGCTGGGCCCCGATTGGTATCGTAGCGCGGTCACCCCCGCGAAAGTTCAATGGCACCTTGATCGAGGGTGGAATGTTCAGCGAATTGCTACCGCACTTGGTGTTACCGAGCAGCGGATTAATCGGGTGATGGCCAAGAAAAAAGTCGCAGATGCGAAGCCCAAACCGCCTATTACTAATGAAACGCTACCTTTTGGCTGGAAGATCGTTCGCGGGAGGATTGAGCCCGAAAGTGTGGAGCAGTGGGTAGTACGAAAAATCACCGAGGACCGTCAGAACGGAAAGAAACTAGAGGAAATTGCGTCCGACCTGACAAAGCTAGGAATCAAACCAAAGGGCGGCGGACTTTGGTTTGGTCGTCGAATACTAAAAGTGATCAAGGAAGACGAAAAGTTGTGGGTTGAATTCAGGGGCATCGGTCAGATTCCTTAACACCCTGCGCCCGTTCAAACTCCTCGCAACCAGCTAGACTTCCGCGCCATGAAAAAATAAGATCGATCACTTATAGCGCAGCCACTCGTCACTTCCATCGTTGTCAGTGTGCTTTGCCTGATGGGCAGCAACGCTCAAGCGATGAAAGGTGGGAAGCAACCTATGGGGGCCACACATGCCAGCAGAGCGGAAAGTCGAACCTATCTCTTTTACTGTATTGTCCTACCTTTTACGCTGGCAGAACAAACACATTCTTGAGAATGGCGGTTTTTGCGACGCCGAAGAAATTGAGAAAGGAACGGGGCTAAGCGCGGATGAAATAAATGTCGCGGTGTCTCGCTTGGAGGAAAAGAGATTCATAGAGGTAATTAGCACGCTAGGAACGCACCCGTTCGATTTCCAATCGGTTCAACTTACGTCCCTTGGGCGAGTCGAAGGCAAGCGGATTGTCGACGATTCGGAAAAAGAAGTGCGAAATAAGGATGAGAAGGAAAATTCAGAGAAAGCAAAACAAGCAATTGAGGACTTCAATCGCCGGAACATGAGGTCACCGGAACAGGCATTACAAGCCCCTCCCGTCCCTATCGGTTCTCCCTATGGATTTAGTGATCATGATTGGCAATATGTCAGAGATCGCAGAACCAACCAGAGTCGCTTGGTCGTTGTGTTTGGACATCAGTGGGAATCGCAACACTTTGATACCGACTCCATTCGCTCGAACTTAGGCAAAACATTTGAAGTCGCTCTCGAAAGTGTGAAAAAGAAAATAGGCCGACCGGATATTGAGTTGGCTTATGAAGCGCTTGCAGGGGGCTATGGTGGACACGTCTTTAACGAAATCGCCCGTAACATTATTTCGGCGGATATTGCAGTTTTTGACGCAAGCGATAGCAACCCCAACGTGATGATCGAACTCGGAGTAGCCCTTACTTGGGGAGTTACCATGATTCCGATTCGGGCAGAAGGTTCGGAAAAGAATCGATATCCGTCGGACATTAGTGGCCACACTTACCTAAAATATCGGAAGAATGGCGAAGAATGGTTGGACACCGACCACCCAATCAAACTTCAAAAGCTCATAGAGGGCGTAATAGCACGCAAGAGAAGATAACTCCTCTGACCGGTTTATTGTTCGTTTTGGGACTTTGTAAATCGATCCAATATCCGGGAAACTGTCCGTGCTTGCCAACGGCCTCCATTTTTTGTCCGGACGTTGGACGTGGTGAGTCTACTAGCAATCTCCCTCAGGGATAGCCCCTCGTTTCTCCAGTTGGCCATCTGTGCCAGCACTTTCCTTTCTGCGGCGTGAGGCACCAAGCGTCCGTTGGAGGCCCTCCAGCCGAAGGGGATTTGCGACAAAAGGTAGGACGGGCGCCTACGTGGTTTTGAAATTCCAAGGCGTCCGATGCGGTCTGATACTGAGGAACGACTGACCCCGAGTTCCCTGGCGATTTGGGCAGTGGAGAGTCCCTGATTGAGGTACTTTTCCCGGAGTAATGCGTCATTTTGGACTGGGCTTACGAAGCGAATCGGTATAATATCTATTACTTCCGGGTAGCGGCGGGAAGTTCGATTAGTCACCCGCTTGCCACCCATATTTATTTAATATTAAACTTAAGATTAATATTAAACGGCCTAGCCGCTCTGGTGGTTCTTAAGTGGTCGACGAAAAAGGGTAACGACGGTGGCAACGGTATCTTCAAAAACTCTAGAAATCGTCGCTGGTCCAAACGGCAGCGGAAAGACCAGTTTCGCCAATTCCTATTTTAAGGCCAATAGATTCAAAACTAGTTTTATCAACGCGGACATTGTGGCAAGTGGCCTAGCTTCCGGTCGGGAAGAACTAGCCGCATTTCGCGCCGGTCGCATTGTTCTCTCCGCTGTGAAGGAAAAATTAAAGAATTTTGAATCTGTAGCGTTTGAGTCAACGCTTTCAGGAAAAACCTGGTTGCCACTTGTTCGACGCGCAAAAGAGCAAGGGTATTGCGTTACCGTCTATTTTTTGTTTCTAAAGGACGTTCGACTTAACATTCGGCGTATTGAGAAGAGAGTACGCCTGGGAGGACATTCCGTTCCCACCACGGCAGTCAAACGACGGTACCCTCGATCCTTCCAGAATTTCTGGCATCTCTTTCGTCCGCTGTGCGATCATTGGTATGTCTTTGATAACTCCAGTCAGAAACCAAAAAGATTGATGCGAAAAGGCCAATGGGAAAACCTTCCTGAGGAAGCACATAACGCCTTCGAAGTTTCTTTCTTAGAAAAGAGCAAATTAAAAAATGGCAAAAAGAAAACTGGATAAGCTTTCTAAG
>JAHFAF010000144.1 GCA_023250715.1 Pseudobdellovibrionaceae bacterium
TGGCCCGCCCGTCCATTGTTCTCGGCTAAGAAGCTCGATCCGCGGCCCGCACCTAATTTGGCTCTCAAACCACAGTAGGCATTGTCGAAGTTTCTGCGGTCTGCTCCCGCATTTCCCCCACCCACGAGCCCTGCGAAAGCGGCCTCACTTACGCCTAGTTCCGAAGCCATCTGCTTATTGCTCTGTCTTTTGTTGAATTCGGCCACGGTAAGAGGAACCAAGGGCATGGGATAATTCGTAGCGGGATCGACAATGAGCGAGCCTGATTTTGCGAGCGCTCGAAAATAGATTGCCGTATCGCGATTCGCGCGCTGGCGATAGACCTGGTTCGAGGTAAAGAAGTCTCGCCCGCCCAATTGACGACCAAATTGATCCCGGAAAACCGTCGGGTTGTTTTTAATCAAATCGAAATTGTCGTCATAGAACTGCCCATCCCCCTGATGCACCCGCTTGCCGCCAGCCAGAAATCCCTTCGCATGGCAGTCCATGCAGCTCAAAGCGGCAGTCACGGCATTCGTGTTACCGGTGGTAGTTCCCAAGGCGATACTCGCAGGAGCTTCCTTTACGAGATCTCCCTTCGAATTGAAGAGCATGCCCAACATAAATCCATTTCTTTGATGGCAAAGCGCTTCGGAAGCATCCTGAGTGTAATTAATGCCCACCTGTTTGACATCGCGGCTATTGGTTTCCGCTCCAGGCGCTGCCCGATCCGTGAAGTCGTCCGACTCATAACAGGTGCCGCCGGGGTTATTTCCCATGTTCATAAACTTAGAAACACGCCCAATGGCGGAAGAAGTAACGCCTGATTCCTTGCGATTAGGATCTCTTCGGGCCGCAATCAGAATCTTATTCTTGATTGTCCTTCGCTTATCCGCCTCGACGCCCAACGCATCGTAGATCTGCTGGCGATTGAAACCCTCGATGCCTTTGATACGGTAATAATTTTCCTTGTCCATCGCGGTAGCCGCGAAAGATTGAAGGCGAATCCTTCCCGTACAGGCGGAGCTCTGATCCGCGTTTGCCATGATATTCAGAGCCTCGGCGCTAAAAAAACCCCGAAGGTTCAAATTGACGATGGGTTTACCATCCGCGTCCCGCCGAATATTTTGCGGAAACACTCTTAAGAGTGTGGAGGAGTTACTCAAGGAATTTAAAAGACTGTTCAATGTCGCCAATGCAAATTGCAATTGGGAAGCACTTCCCGGAGCCCCCCCGCGAGGATCGGGAATGGAGCTTAAGTCAATTCGGAATTGACCCAGCACTCCCGCTGCATTTCCCGTATTGCGCGCGACAATGGCATCCACCGTGCCCCTTCGATTGGACTGGTTTCTATTTTTCCCAAATTGAGTGACGATATCCTGAACGGTTTTCGCTTCAGGACGCAATCCTCCGAGACCGAAAATCTGCCCGCCTGCCGAAACTGCCAAGTCCTGTTGGAGACCGTCCGAGCGCTGCTCCCGAACTCCGAGAAGACGCCCATCGCCTCCAATGTTAAAGGTCTGATTTTTGTTGATGACCACGAGATTAGAGGCGCCATCCAGATTCTCGCCTGTACCGACGAATAATCGCCCGTTTCCTATCACGCCTCTGTTGAGGGAACTGGGAGCTCTCTCGAAGGTAAAACGACGGCGCTCGGCGATTGCTTCACCACCGAGGAGAGAAGCGAAGAGAATAGCTAGAGCTACCCACGTCCTGCTATGATTTGCGCACAACAACATACATTCCACTAAGCACAGCCTTAACTCTGCAACACACACTGCTACTGATTCATCGCTAATAAATGCACAACCAAGACCAAAATTGTCCCTGGGGGGTGCATTCCTTACGCATCTCTTTATTCCCTCAAACAATTCATTCATTGCATCCAACTTGTATTCGCGTTCGCAATCACTAGGAGAATACGTTCAACTTTTCTACAAACTAAAAAGGCCTTCCCAGCGGAGAAGGCCTTCTTCAAAGTAGGGTTTTTCAAGAAGGCCCCTTCTATTGCAGCCCTCCCGACTCAAGAAACTGAATCGATTGAACCACGTTAGACCGCAAAGGCCTTCCCGCAGAATCAAATCCACTTACAAATCCATTGCGTGTTCGAATGAGCGCATCGCGCCCTGCCAAGGCATCAGCGGGATCGACTAGGAGCTGGCCATCTCTAGCCACGCCTGGATTCAACGGGAAAAACCTTCCGTCCCGCGTGCGGCCGATATCCAGGGTCCGGCCATTGAAAACGACAGGTTGTATCTGCCCGTTGAAAATTTCGTTTCCATTTTGATCCACCGCTAATCCGTTTCGGCCAACTAGATTTCTTCCCTGTCCTTGGATTTGGTTGGCAACCATTCGTCTCTGGCCACCTCTTTTCTTGCCGTTATTTACGCGCATCGCCGCACCTCGACGGAATCTACCGCCGCCTCTACGTCGTCTCGCTTCCGCATCGTGCTGGGGATACAGGGAAAGAAAGAACGCAAAAAGGACCAATAAAAGGGAAAGTCTACCACCGCATGAACGGGCAACCATAACTGCCTCCGCCTGAATTGTGCCTTCTTGACTGATTATTCAATTGAGCAAGTGGGGTGCCAGGAAGAATTCGAGATCGTATTCTAAAAAGACCGCACCGATATCGTTCCGTATTCTAATTTACACTCTTGGAAAGGCGACATTCACTGCTGGCAATTTTCGTCACCAGAGTCTGTTAGGTCTACGACAGGTGTAGATCGTATTTGCGAGGGCACCGAAGCAATCTCGTAGATTCAAAGCTTAATCAACGAGATTGCTTCGGGCTAAAGCCCTCGCAAATACGTAAGAGCTATTTCACAAACGGAACGAGATCGCGGTACTTGCCATCCCGCCACAGCATCAGCTCATTGAGCCACTGACTGCCATCGAGAGGGCTGTAGTTTCCGCCGGCGAGCACATTCACGCCCTCGATGGATTTACCCTCTTCGAGCACCATCACCATGCGGAAATTGGGTCCGTGGATTTTACCCGCGACATTTACCGTCGCCCACGAGCCACTGCGTTCGATAGGAGCTGTCGTTAACTTCGGGAAAATTCCCTCGAGTGGGAAGAGGAAATTCAGTCGATTTACCTGCCCCCATGTCTCGCTGGTATTTTCAAGTTTCTCAGCCGCCATTTCCAGCGACTGGGCAATCAACTGAATCGCCTCCGGGTCCGGCGTTTCCATCGATAGCAGATCGTTCATCTTGTGATAGATCGTTTTCGCAGCGATGAGCGAGCCGATAAGCTCTTCAAAAAGCTCGTCCGCTTCAATCTGGCCTGCCGCCTCGTCCGGTGCGGCCGCGGCATACTTGTCCAACAACTCCTTGAAAAACACTCTTCCCAGACTTCTTAGCCACGCCTGCACCATGACCGGCTCATGCCGCTCCCTACGGGCTTCGCCATCATAGGCAAGAAGCACGTTCTTGAGCTCTGTCGCACGTGGGCTCAATTGCAGCTGCGTTTGAACCTTTGCCTGCGCCATGAGGCCAATGGCCCGAAGGGCGAAGAGGTCCTTCGTATCGGTTTGAATGCGCTTCATATCGTCGAGACTTAGGTCCCCCTTTTTTGCATCCAGAAGCTGAGTGATTCGCAACGCTCTCTCACCCACATCAAATCCGTTACCGAAATAATCGATGTAATCGGAAAAATGTGGCTTTGCGGATGTTCCGTAAGGATCATTGTTCGCGGTTACGATACGCCCCTTGGCCGAACTCGGCGTAATCTCGGGAACCGATTGGCGGTACTCAGGCTCCCATTCGAAGCCCATCCACCCGAATAACGGCACGTTCGGAGGGAGTTTCCGGCTCAAATACTTTCGAACTGGATAATCCCCGTGCGAATAGTAACCGATGTTGCCGACGGTATCGGCAAATACGATATTCTGCCCTCCCGCCTGCATCAGATTGAGTGAGCTCCTGAATTCGTCGTAGTTTCTAGCCCGATTCAATCCCAAAATAGCCGCTACTTCCGTGGTTCCGGCATGCCCGGTCCACTTGTAAGACAGAGCGACTTTCACATTGAGCTGGCCGCTGATGAGATCCAACGCGGGCTTTAGCTCCGGGAAAAAATCGGAAACGAAAGTACCGTGCTGGGAGATCAAGCGCAAAGGCACCATCTCTTCGCGAACAGTCCCATCGTTGTTGCGAATCTTCAGATAGTTCCGAACGGTTTCGATCTTGGCCATGCTCTTTCCGAGATTTACCTGGGATTCATCTTCGGAAAGCTCGTCGATATAAACGTCATCGACGTCGGCTGGGTCGTTGGTGAATCCCCAGGCGATATTCTGATTGTGTCCGATCAGAATTCCGGGAACGCCCGGCAAGTTTACCCCTCTCATTTTGAAGGTACCGCCGGCCGGAGTGGAATCCAGGGCCAGTTCGATAAAATTATTCGGAAAGGATAGCTGCAAATGCGGATCATTCGCCACGAAGGATTGCTTGCCTCCGGCGAAATCACGAGAAACTACCCAGTTATTGCTTCCATAAGATCCCGTGCGGAAACAGGGAGGAAATGGATAGCCCTTATCCTCGCAATGGCCACCGATAGTACGGTCTTGCGATCCGAACTTACCCTTCGACTTGACGGTAGCGGCCTGCGGAGCAACACGCGCTCCCCCCGCATCCAAAATAAAAGTGTTCTCAATCGCCCGCATATCGAAGAGCTCAGGCAATTTTGCGAGATCGGGGAAATACGCGTTCGCGATTTTTCCCACCATGATGCGCTCTTGAATATTGCTACTTAGAAAGAAGGCAATGCTTTCGGCGACTGAGACTGAGTCAATTGGCTCCCAGGGCGCGGGCACGTAGGCCTGATTCTTCGTCCAGCGTCGATAGTTTCTAATGAAGCTTGTTTGGCCCTGCGCCTGTTCCTGAATGTACTGATTCACACCGCGCGAAAAGGCCTTCAATACCACATAGGCCTCGGGATGGCGCTTTTGCAATTTTTCGAGCGAGCGCTCGGCCGAGAGAGGAAGGCCGACGGCGATCATTTGCTTGTCGCGTTTTACCGCGGAGTCCCCAAAAATCTCGGAAAGCCGACCTCGAGAGACTCGACGCAAAATATCCATCTGAACAAAACGATCTTGGGATTCAACATATCCCTGCCGTTCAAAGAGAAGCTCGTCCGCTTTTCCTTTGGGTGCCACATCTACTCTAATGGAAGGCTGATTGTAGACCCCTCGCTGGACTGAAAGCTTAGGCTCGTCCTCGCCTCCGCAACGGACCAAACCCAACAATGCCAACCCAAAAACACCGGTATTTTTTAATGAAAGCTTCATGCGTAGTATTTCCCCCTAATACAGTTGCCGGGGACCAAGCTACCCGCGTCAAAGCTAACGCGTCAACCCCAATAGACCACACCCCCTCAAAGCGAAGACAAATGCGAACAGGCAATAAATATTTGAGATTACTTAAGTAAATTAAACGAAAGGAGGCGCTGGAACGAAGCCTTGGCCGTCCATCGCCTTAAGCTCGTCGAGGCTCTTGGCGCCCGGTAGGGCGTCCTTCTTTTGATTGATCACAGGGTGCGCGGCAGCACCGTCTGCGTTGATCTTTGTCCAATCGGCGTATTTAGAAGGAAGATTCTCTTCGGAGAAGATGGCCTCGATGGGGCAGGCCGGAACGCATGCATCGCAGTTCACACAGGTGTCGGGATTGATATAGACCAGCCGAGGCCCTTCGTGGAATGCATCCACCGGGCAAACGGAAACACAGTCCGTGTACTTACAATCCACACAATGCTGAGTAACGATGTAGGTCATTTCAAGTCTCCTTGAGGTTCCGGGGACAAAAATTATCACAGCACATAAACAGTCGGCTAGATAAATTTCAGTGTCCTTTCGAGGAATTATCAAAGCGGGTCTTATTTGTGTCGACAACCCATACAGCAATTTCCCCTCCTCTGCCCTGGCTGGCTACGCAAACGCCCGTGGTACCGCTCTTGCACAATAGGCCGTGAGCACACGGGTGTGGTCTATGCCCTCACCTGATCGAGCAGCCGGTATCCCCTGGCGGGGAAGCTGCTTTTTGTGGATGTGGAATTTGCGGAGGTTACTAGTGAGCCGCCAGAAAAAATTTTTCTCGTTTCTCTTGGTCTCTTTGCTGCTCATTAGCTGTAGCGGAAAAGACAAGACCAACACGGTCCCGCAAGCGCAGGACCCGAACGCGGGCAACAATATTCCGCTTCCGACTCCTACGACCAACACGGACAACCGGATCCCCGAATGGGTTTCTCGCTCGGCTGGAATTACGTTGGTTTCCAATAGCGACCTTTCAAATTTAGAAACCATTTTCGGAATTGTTTATCCACCGCTAGTAGGCGACCCGAAAATCGGAATGGATATTAACTCGAGCAGAACCAATAAAGTCTCAGGGAAGCTCTACATTGGAATGGAAGATGACAGAGCCTTCACTTGGAGAGAATGGTCTTCTTTAGATACCATGTCCAATCGTACCTCGAGTGCACTGGATGGCTGGTTCCTCGATGACGAGATGGTAGTGAGAGTCACCGGCGGAATTTCCGGATCTCCTTCCTCCGTACAAGGACAGATAAAGTTTAGAAAACGCGTGAGTGGGGAGACTCAATGTATTCCCTCCACCGTTCAGTATTGCGCTCAATGGCATCAGCCCGCTTATTTTGCCCCCGGATACTGCGGATTTGATTCCAATCAAGATTGTTTCAATCGCACGGGTTGCCAACGGGATTCGATCAATCCCGATTATGTGTGGTGCTGCGAGCGTTATGACTCTTACGAAAATTTAGATACGTCGGCTTGTTCCTCTTACATGAATAACCCCAGCGTGAAGACGCTCGGGACGTTCAATGTGGTGTACGACAAGTGGCTTAAGTAGAAGTTAAAAGTTGTTGTGGATGTTGTTGTTGTAGCGGTGGTTGCGGAGGTAGTGGATGTTTAGTCGAAAAATTGTTTTAGCTCTGGTTACGCTGGCACTAGTCGGCGGCGTGGGCTGCGGAAATAAGAATAATCCCGCACCTCCTCCTCCCCCTCAAATTTCTAACCCGAACCCGAATGGCGGTGGATTTGTCGGCGGTGGAAGCTGCGGCGGAGTCGCAGGCCAGCCCTTGAACAACGGCCTTCCCTTTCAATCCACTCTTTCCGGTGGATACGGAATGTCGAACAACAGCATGTCGCTCACCCTGGCCTACCCCGCGACGGGCGGCTACGGACAGACGACGGCTCTCGTGGGATCCGCGCAGATGACTCTGCCCGATCTTCAGCAAATGTTTCAAATGTACGTGCAACAGTACTCCTTCTGCGTGTCCTCAGTAGACCCTGCGAGCGGTGCATTGAACACGGGAAGCCTGATCCAAGGCTCCTACGTAAATCTTTCATTAGCCGGAATCATTCAGGTTCCTAACTCGTCTTATGCGCCTCCAGGATATCCCGGAACGCAGCAGCTCACTCCGATGCCCGTGTATGTGGATATTGGTCAGGGCAGTTGCGCTTACATTCAGAATAACCGTCTCATCGGCTGCGTGTACGTGAGTTTCGGAACCCGAGGACAGAATTCCATTCCCTACCAAGCCGACGGAAACGGTGGCTATAGCGGTGGTGGGTACGGCGGCGGCGGATATTCCCCCTACCAAGGTGGATACGGGTACGGCGGCAATAGCGGTTATTTCCCTGGATTATATTAAGGACGAGGCCCGCCATGATTCATGACGAAACAACTACCGAGATCGAGATCCCGGGTAAGAAGTTGCCCCCTTCGAACATTGTGCGTGTAGATTTCGCGCAAAAGGTTTCGGTGGCGCCATCATCGAGCCCGTTTATACAGCCCAATCAACCCATTCCGATGCCAAGACAAATTACTTGGTGGGAACGCCTAGACAAAGGAACCCCTTGGGTGCTGCGCCTTCTAGCAGCTGTGATGGTGCTCGCACTCAGTCTCTTGATTTTCTAAAACCAGAATTTGCGAGGGCGAAAGCCCGAAGCAATCTCAATGAGACTGCTTCGCTACCGCTCGCAGGTACAGAATTACTTCTTTTTCTTTTTAGAATTGAATTTATCGACGACTTGTTCGGTTAGGTCCGATCCGGCTTCCGCGTAGAGCACGGCTCCCTCGTTTTTCTCGACAATGAGTTGGTAGCCCTTCTCCTTGCCAATCCCCTCGATAATCGCCCGAAGCTCGTCTATCAATGGCTTGGTGAGTTCTCGCTCTTTCTTCTGAAGCTCCATCTGGCTTTCGGCCGCGTTCTTTTGAAACTCGGCGAATCGTTTTTGCAGTTCGGCCTGTTTTGCGGCTTTGGTCGTATCATTCATGATGGCCGACTTTTTCTCGAAAGCCTCCGCCTCTTTTTGCAAACTCGTTTGCAGTTTCTCGAGCTCGGCTCGCTTCGCTGTCACTTCTTTTTCTAGATTTGCTTTCGCCGTCTTTCCAGCGTCAACGCTCTGAAGAGCCTTTTGCAAATCCACGTAAGCGACTTTAAAAGCTGAGTCCGCCCCGATGGCGAGAGAGGAAGTCAAAATTAACGAGAGAAACCATTTCATACGAACCTCACGAGTTCTAAAAAGGCGGCCCAATGGTAAAGAAAAATTTTGGCGCTCCGGGGTTAACGATAGGATGCCCGAACTCAAAACGCAAGGGGCCGATCGGGGTAAACCACCGGAATCCATAGCCAACGTCGGCAAGTAACGATGGGTGCTGTTGAAAAAGATTGCCGTCAAAGGCATTGCCGGCGTCGAAAAAAATGACGCCGCGAATCCGAGCTTCTTTCAAAAGGGGAAATTCTATTTCCGCGTTTACCACGGCCTGATTATGGCCGCCGAAGACGATATCCTTTCCACCGACCTGAGCCTTAATCGCAGCCGCGGAGAGGTTATTCGGATCGGCGCTGATGGTTCGCTTCGGACCCACGGTCAAATAATCGTAGCCACGCAAGGTGAAAAGGCCGCCCGTAATAAAGAGCTCGTTGATCGGAACATCCGCCCCTTGCGCTCCCATGATATTTCCCAACGAAAGGTTGAATCGGAAAATAAAATCCCAGAAAAGCGGATTAAAGAACTTTAGATTCCCTTGCGAGCGGAAGTACTTTCTATCCCCTCCTAGGCCTGCGTATTCCTCCGTGAGACTCCAGTACCAACCTTCTCGAGGGTCGAATCTATCGTCGCGCTTATCGTAAACGAGATTAGCACTCGCTATGCTTGCAATTCCGTTCACGGATTTTTGCGAGATGAGACTGCGATCAATGATCGTATCGGGGGGAACCCAAGAGCTCTCAAGTTTGTAGCCGAAGAAGAGATTTGTGAACTCATAGACCGGATGGCCTAACGTGACCTTAAACCCGGTCTTCGTTTCCGAAAAGGTGCTGACCTGGGATATCGCGAACACGTCGCGGCGGAGCTGGTAGAGATCGGCTCCGAGACTCCAATTCGAGTAACCAAGATAGGGCTCCTGGAAGCTCAAATTAAACTCGTAGAACTTTCTTCCGGTCTGCACCTGTGCAGAGAAGCTCGCCACCTGTCCATTGCCCAAGAAATTATTCTGAGAAAGCTGCGCTTGCGCGGTGAATCCGATGTCCCCTGACGCATAACCGGCGCCTACGACGAGCTGGCCCGTAGAGCGCTCTTTTACCTTTATCTCAATATCGACGACATTCGGCGCGTTTTTTGGCGTCGACTGATGAAAATCCACGCTGTCGAAATAGCCGAGGCGCATGACATTCTCGCGGCTCTCGCGTTTTTTTGTGCCGTTAAAGAGCTCCCCTTCGTGGATCTTGAGCTCACGCCGGAGCACCTTATCTTTAGTGCGGGTATTACCCGTGACGGTAATTTTCCCAATGTAAACTCTTTCACCCCGGTCGATATCGAAGACCACATCGACACGTTTCGTATCGTCGTGAATATTGGGCTGGGGCACGACGTTCGCAAAGGCATACCCAAGGTCCGCGTATTTATCCGTATATTTTAACGTCTCTCGGCGAAGGGTATCGGTGTTAAAAACTTCCCCTTCGATCAATTTCAAATCTTCATTGAGCTCCTGTCGAGTGAAGAGGAGCT
>JAHFAF010000145.1 GCA_023250715.1 Pseudobdellovibrionaceae bacterium
GCAGCGGGCTCTTGGGCAATTGGCCCAGCAGGTGGCACATGATATTCGCTCCCCTCTTTCCGCTCTTGCCGCGGCCACCGATGGCCTTGCCGAAGTGCCAGAACAAAATCGTCTATTGATACGCGGGGCCGTCTCCCGCATTCAAGATATTGCCAATGAACTCATCGCAAAGCGAAAGGAAATGGATCTAAAGTCCGATGTCCCCTCCGTCCAACTCCTTTCGAGCCTCATTGAGACAATCATCAGTGAAAAGAGAATGCAGCGGCGGCAACGAATTGATATTCATATCGAGACGAAGCTCGATGAGAGCTCCTACGGGCTATTCGGATTGGTGCAGCCGAATATCTTGAAAACAGTCTTAAGTAATATCCTCGACAATGCCGTGGATGCCATGCCTAAAGGCGGAGAAGCCTACGTCTGCCTGAAAGAAAAGGGCGAAAATATCGAAATCTCAGTTGAGGATACGGGTAGCGGTATTTCAAAAGACCTCATTCCTGAATTGGGCCAGCGGGGAAAGAGTTTTAATAAGCCAAATGGATCGGGATTGGGCCTTTTTCATGCACGCATGAGTCTTGAAGCCTGGGGTGGCAGCCTTTCGGTGCATTCTGAGCTTGGCAGAGGAACGCAAGTGCGCATGCTTTTACCGAAAGCCACTCCACCCCGATGGTTCGTACCAAACATTGAAGTTTCGAGTGACCAGCCCATCGTCATCGTCGATGACGACGTAAATATTCACCAGATTTGGCATAGTCGCTTTGCGAAGACCCACTCCAAGGCACGCTTGAACCTCTTTCATTTCTCCACCTTGAAGCAGCTATCGGATTGGAAGGCCGCCGATGGGAATAAGAAGGCCCTTTGCCTCATCGACTATGAATTCTTGGGGGAGGAAAAAAATGGACTCTCCCTGATCGAGGCATTGGGAATCGAAGACCAAAGCATTTTAGTAACGAGCCGTTACGAAGAGCCCGCAATTATAGAAGGCTGCCTTTCGAAGAATATTGGCCTAGTGCCTAAAACCATGGCCGGCTTCGTTCCTATTGTAGAGGCTCCTCATGCCGTATGACGAAAGGTACGAGCTCGAACTCATTCGAGGAATTGAAGAGCCTCGTGCTTGGAATATTACGGCGGAAGTTCGAAAGAGGACTCGGCCCACAGATATAGTCCTCGATGTGGGGTGTGGAACTGCATTTAAGATTTTGCCTGTCGCCTCGTCGGTAAAACACATTTACGGCCTGGATCCAAACCAGCGAATGAGAGAAAAGGCCCAGGAGAACATTCGAAAAGAAAACGTCTCCAACATGACTCTCGTAGCGGGGGTGAGCGAGTGTCTGCCTTATCCTGACAACCACTTTGACGTCCTGACATGCATCGTCGCCCACCAGACCCCATCTGAATTTCACCGTGTGTTGAAACCATGTGGGTGGGTTGTGTGCGAACAGTTCGGTGAGGAGGACAAGCGTTCCGTGGCAGATTGCTTCGGCTCGGACGAACAGGGTGGCCGGGGCATTTTTGCCGATTATGACAAAGGAGAGCTCGTGGAGGAGCACCGCCGCGAGTATCAGAAATATTTTTCGGAAGTGAATATCCGGATAGGACGTTGGGACTCTTATTTGTCCTACGAAGGTCTAGTGCTTTTACTTGAACAAGTCCCGCTCGTTCGGAACTTCGACAAACACCGGGATGAAGTTGGATTGAGGAGAGTGAGAGAGACTCTCATGAAAGAAAGAGGGATTCATGTTTTTCATGAACGAGTCTTGATCGAGGCTAGGAAATGAAAAAGACGAATGACAGAGAGGAACTACTTCAAGCTCTCAAAAAGACTTCCATTCCGGATCAGGAACTCCTATTGAATTTGGGGCTTTTCGGATCGAGACGATCCCTTTCACGCCTTCTCATGATGCATGATATCTACAAGAAGATCATTCCCGTTGCAGGTTCTATCGTCGAATTCGGCCCTCGTTGGGGGCAGAACTTGGCACTTTTTTCAAATTTCAGGGGAATGTACGAGCCCTATAACTATAACCGCCTAATTCTAGGTTTTGATACTTTTAGCGGGTTTCCCTCAATCGACCCAAAAGATGGTTCCGTTCTCAAGAAGGGGGATTACTCCGTTACCAAAGGGTACGAAGAAGAGCTTACTCATATACTCGAGTGCCATGAGGCCGAGTATCCGAACAATCATCGCAGAAAGTTCGAACTCGTGAAGGGCGATGCCATCAAAACTTTCCCCGCATACCTAAAAAAGAATCCCCACACCATGATCGCATTGGCCTACTTCGATTTCGATCTCTATGCACCGACCAAGGCTTGCCTGGAGCTCGTGCTCAAGCACGTGACGAAGGGATCGGTCTTGGCATTCGACGAGCTCAACTGGGCGGAATTCCCAGGCGAGACCATCGCAGTGATGGAAACGATGGGCCTCTCCGCCCATGCCCTCAGACGAGACCCTTTGAATCCTCTCGGGGCCTACCTAGTCATTGAGTAACGCCGCCGAGACTACGAACTGTCTCTCTCATGCACATATCCAAGATTCGCAGCGGGCGGATCTCAAGCGGCACTTTTGCTCAGCTGCACATAATAAATTCAGGCGCTTATTACTTTAATAATAATGCTCCCACCCCCATTACTCTGCCCTAAAAGGCGGGCCTATACTCTTATGGCAGAAAAAAGCGCGTGAGTTCGAGCTGTAAAAAACTCTCTTTGCGATAAATATAGAGAGGATCGGATGAGTTTGACGTGTGTATATAGCTTCCTCGAAGAGACACCTTCCATGTCTCACTCAGGCGCCGGGACGCTTTCACGATACCCAGCGAATCACCACCGTCCCGGTCCACTATCACACCGCAAAGGATCGAGCTATTGGAGTTGTCATTTAGGCTAAGCCGAAGGCCCATAAATATATCGTCTTCACCCACAGCGGTCGCCATTTTACCGCGGCTATCATAGAGGTACTCCAACAAGATGCCGAAATCGAATGACGATAAGAAAATGTTCGAGAAGGTATATTCCCCCCCGAGGGTGGAGGCAAAATAGGTGCTCGCATAGTTCTTGGTCCCTCTAAAAACACTCTCCAGCTTTCCAATGAATCCGCCGCCGGTAACTTGAACATCCAGGCCAGTCTGGTGAAGCAGGGAATGGCGGGGTTCGAGGGCGGTTCCCGCCGCGTTCGTTGAAAAGGTTGGCGTGCGTTCTGTGCCATAGAAATAAGACAATCCAAAGTCCGCGATTCCCAGCCGGCTTCCTAGCCTCGCTGCCACATCTGGATGGTAACGCTTCGCCGAGGATTCGAAGGAAACGGCATCGGCATCCACGGCAAGAGGACCTCGAAACCTGCCCGATTCGCTAGGAAAGGTGCGGGTTCTAAAGTACGGCATCACCAACGTCTCGAGAGACCACCCGTCACCGATTCGGGCAAGACTCACCATCGGCTGTCCTAGCTTCTGATCTCCCAGTGGATCTTCGACAAAATCCAGCTGATTGACGACATCGACCAGATGCTGGGATTCAGTCACGCCCCAAAACATTTTGCGAACCCCGGCGCGCAACTCGTAATCCTGCCAGCGTTTCACAAAAGCGAATTCAGAGAGGTCCCAATGGGTTCGAGAGGGGTCCGCCTTATCTAGCCGGAAAAATGCCGCCGCATCAAACGCGGCCCGCTGCCGCTCCCATCCGATTTTTAGTTTCGGTTCAAAAGACCCCGAAACATTCCAATTCGATTGCTGAGAATAGAGGGGCTTTTGAGGAAACCATGTTCCTTGGGCCCCCAGAGCCGCGGAAAAATCCAAACTGTAGCCAAAAGTGTTTAGTGACCAGGAGGCCCCCAATAGGACGGCGAAGTTCCAAGACAGAGCTCTCATGACAGCCAGGTTAGAAAATCCGCTCTAAACTTCGCGTATCAAAATCCCGGTGCGTAAGGCCCATTCGGAAATGAAAATTCTTCCATTTCAGGACGGTGCTTTTGCCAGTCTGGTGATTGACCATCTCCATCGTGGCAGGGCGCCAGTAGCGGCCGATGAACTGGGAGAAATTGGAAAGCCTCAGAGTCTTTAAGTGGGAACCTTTTCGGTCGAAATATTCGATCTTATTTATACGATATTCGATCGTATCAACCGACATCACCTGTTTGGTATAGCCGGATTCCTGGCTCACGGGAATTCTCTCTATGAGAAAGCATCGGCCAAGGTCACATTTCTCCTCTCCTGCAAACTTATATTTAAACCGCTCGAGCGGCTCATACGACATATCCTCGAAAGCAAACTCGCTTCCCATGAAGGGACCCGACTTATTGGTAGCCGAAATACGTTTCGTCCTCTTTACAGAGGGCAGATACAGCCACTGATCATCGGACGACCGGCGGTGCGAATGGGTGAGAAGGGCCGTGCCCCTCACGTCACCAGGCCGCTCGAACACGACCAGAAGCATATCACCGTCCCTATTTGTCTCAATGGTTCGAAGCTTGAGAGAATTCTCTCCAATCACCTGTTTGTCCGCTGATTTGAGCGTCATGACCACTTCAGCTGTGTAGTCGTGAAAGCCCGTCTTGCGGCGCTCAACCTCTTGAGCGATCTTAAGCCCACGATCCCCGCTTTCATTCGGTGAACTTTTAGCGATGGCTGGCGCGGCCCAAAGGCAGCCGAATATGATGAAAATTGACAGGCTTTTTCCGACAACTTGCCGTTCCTCCTTTGCCGCGGGCTCATGGAAAACGCCTTGCTCAAGTTTCTCCCAGAATCCTAAGATAGAATTGGGCTTCGCTTTCATAAATTTTTCCTCCACTACAAGAATTAAAGGGGCGGTAAAAAGAAGCTCGACCGCCGCGGCGAGCACGATGGTAAGTGCGGTTATCAGTCCCATATCGCTGTTTAGCTCTACGGGCGAGAGCGCGAGAACAATGAATCCCAGAAAAAGGACTATCGTCGTAAAACCGATGGCAAGTCCCGTATGTTTAAATGCCTCACGGATGGCTGACTCCGGGTCCATTCCCTTGAGCCGCCGGGCGCGCATGTAATGTCCTACGAAATGGATGGTATCATCGACAATAATACCCAGAGTGGTACTTAAGGTCAGCGCGATGGTCATTCCAATCTGGCCTACCGCCAAGCCCCATAAACCCATGGCCAGCGCAATGGGAATCAGGTTGGGAATCAGACTGACGAACCCTATCTTAAACGATCGGAAAATGAAGATGAGCAATAATGACGTCAGAACCAAGGAAAAGATCGATCCCTTAACCATTCCGTCGACCATGCGATTGGCTATTTTTGCAAACATGACCGATTGCGAGCCCCCAATACCCGCGTCCGCCATTACCTTAGGAGCGTTTGCGTGAAGCCACGCCTGTGCTCTTGCGTCCAATGCGACCAATTCCTTAGTAGGCAAGTTGCGAGTGTGAACCAACATGCGGGAGCCCGCCTTGTCGGCTTTAATAAAAGTGGTGAGATCCATGCCGTAGGGAAGGGAGAGCTCATACAGGAGCAAGTACTGCGCCACTTGGTCGTTTCTCTCCGGGACACGGTACCAGGCCGGATCGTCCCCATGCATTGACTGATTAATCTTTTTCACGATGTCCGTAATAGCGGTGGTAGAGACTACCTCGGGCTGACTCCGGTACCACTGGTTGAATTTATCTACCGTTCGCAAGTATTCCGGATGATTTATGCCCCCAGGCGCTCCCGATTCGAGGGAATACTGAATGTCGTAAACGCCAGTGAGGTTTTGCGCCACAAAATCCGAGTCTTGCCTTATCGGTGTACGCTTCGCGAAAAACTTCACCCATTCCTCGTTAAGTTCGTTAGTGAATGCAAAAAAAGTAAAGAGGGCGCAGACAACACTCATGCCCCCGACAAGCGCATAGCGGTGGCGAATCGAAAACTCCGCGCAACGGTTTTCCCAACGCCGAATGGTGGGCAATTCTACTTCCGGCTCGACTGCTTTCTTACCAAAAAGAGGGAGAACACTGAGCAAGGCGGGAAGAAAGAAGGCAGCCAATAGAAGTTCGACCGCTGCGCCGACAGCGACCGTATTGCCAAATTGCCGGAACGGCGGAGACTCCGAAAAATTCATGCTGGCGTAACCGATAAAGTTTGTGAGACTGGTGATCGTGATGGGAAATAGATGGAGGGAAAGGGACTGGATTGCAGCTTCCTTCTTTTCCATGCCTCTTCGAATATAGGACAAAAACGCCACCAATAGATGGACGCAATCGGCGATCGCGAGGGTCATAATGATGGTGGGGGCGATCGCGGAAATAGATGTAATCGGAAAGCCTAACCATCCTGCAATGCCGTTCGCCATCCACAATGTCATCGTCACAAGAACGAGCGATGCCAGTACCCCCATCACGCTTCGCAATAAGAGAGCGAGGGAAATAATCAGGATCAGGTACATCAGAGGGATCAGGGTAGCCATGTCCTTACCGGCGTATTCGGGCAGGGAATAGTTGAGCATCATGAAGCCGGTCAGGTAGATTTTCGAATTCGGGTATTTAATTCGAAAATCCTCTTTAATATTTTTCGCGAATTCCGCCGACTCGCCCGTTTCCATCGGGGATTTGCCGGGAATGGTAATCATGATATTCACCGCGGCGACATGCCCCTTTTGGGAGACGAGGTTTTTTACAATCAACGGATCCTTCAGGGCCGTCGCGCGAATTTTTGCAATTTCTGAATCGGTAAGGCTTGCGCTGCTTTTCACGAGATCCTTTACAACCAACTGATCGCCGTGAGCTTCCGTATTTTGGAAGTTGGTCAACGAATCCACTCGCGTGGAATAGGGGACTTTCCAACCCTGGGCCGTCAGCCATTCGACGGCGCCAAGCTGTTCTCTGGAAAAGATATTTCCGTCTTTTGCCTCTACTACGAATAGGATGTTATCCGCTTTGGTATAGGTATTTTGAAGGACATCGAATGCAATGAGATCGGGATTCTTTTCATCGAACCAGATCCGGTAACTATCGGAGAAGGTGAGATAGCGCGCGCCATAGCTACCCGCGAAAACGAAAATCACGCTGAGAGCCATGACCCACCAACGGTACTGAACTACTTTTTCCGAAAAAGTGCGAGAAAACCGAGAGAACGAGCTAGCCACGATACGCTCCAATTCACGAAGACTTTGCCCGCGAAGCCCCTCGCTCCGCATAGGCTAGGGGAGACAAAATGCAATAGCGATGCCCCTTGAGGGGGCGGTTCACAGGGACGGGTTTTAGCTGAAAAAAGGAGGGGCTAGGGGGACGAACCGAACCTAGGCAAGCGTCAATACGTTACGCGCCGGTGACATTTTTCGCGATCCCTAAACAAAAAAAAAGGGGATCGACTCAGATGAGCCGATCCCCTTTAAAATTTGGTAGCGGGGGCTGAATTTGAACCAACGACCTTCGGGTTATGAGCCCGACTATGTACCAGGGCAAACTAACAGGCTTATTCGAGCTTTATTAAAGAATGATGGTTAGCTTTACCTGCATAATCTTCACATTTTGGGTTTCTTTCTACCGGTTGACCACTTTTCGGGAATTTTGTCGTATTCAGAGTGGGTACAAAAATACGCGATCTTCCTTGTTGCCCCTTTCCTCAAAACTCTATTTGGAGAATAACTGTGCAATCCGATTGGCTAATAGTTAAAACCCTTGCGCACTTTCAAAAACTTAAGCCATTAGCGTTCGTTGTAGGGCTAGGGCTTCTAGCGTCCTGCGCTAGTCGAAATCAAGATGTTTCACAAGATGCTGACAGGACAGGTGGAAGCCGCAACATTTTTGGTGGACAGGCAAGCATTTGGCCTGGTGTCGGTGCTCTGCTGGTTGGTGATCATCCCTCCTGTACAGCCGTGGAAATTGGACCTCGTTGTTTATTAACTTCCGGTCATTGCGTCAATAATTTTAGGCCTAACATATATGTTCAAGCAGAAAACGTATTTAAACGAACCGAAGAAATAATAAATATCCGAAAGACAGAACGTCCAAATAATAACAATAACCCTTTGGCAGATCTTGCCGTGGTTTGGACGGCAGACAAAGCATGCCCCACAGGACTAAGAGGCAGTAATAACTGTACGATCAACCCCACCTGGACTAAAAGGGCTATCGCAAACCCACCTCCCAAAAATGCATTATATAAGTTTTATGGTTATGGAATGCTAAATGACAATATCGCTAATGGTGCTGGTGAAAAGCGATGGGGCCAAATGAAACTTAGTGAAGTTACTAATGGTCCTGATTATACATCTCCGCCGCCAGGATCCATAACTGCAATTAATGGGCAAATGTTGACGTTCGCGGCAAATCCAACACAACACTCGTGTATTGGCGATAGTGGGGGGCCGTTTATTAATTCCTCAAATATGGTCATAGGGATTACGAGTGCTGGGACTCTGGGCTGTAATAAACTTTCTACAGTTACCCTAGCAACAGGATTCCAGGGGTGGAATGGGAGGTGGGTGAAAGATAAGATTGCCAATTATTGCAGGCCTGCTCTCCAGGTCGGGGTAACAATTTGGAAGGTGGGTTACGACGGCCGAAAACAGGATGATAATGTCGGCAAGGTGGAGGAGGACATAGCTAAAATACCAAAAAGAATAAATTGCGGAAATGGAGGAACAGACTGTGAGGAAGTCTCGGATCCCTTGAACCCTAAAAAGTATTTCGCTTCCATGGTCCTTAAGGCAATTCCAGCAGGGACTAATACATTCAATCATTGGGAGAACGTGGTGCCAGGAAGCTGTCCATGCCACGAACAAACTACACCTAAATGTAAAATTGGACCGGCTTTCATAAATTACGATGTTGTATTGCCTGAACAAATGGAAAGCGCAGATTGTAAAGCCATATTCTATGACCCAACACTACCCACCATCCACTAGCCCCAACTGAAGTTTCACTACGCGCTCGACGCTCTGAAGATCTTTTAGACTGAGTTTTCCGGCTTGATTTTTGAGTCGGTGCTTTGCCACCGTCGCGATCTGATCTGCCATGGCTTTACTTTGTTTGCCAGAAACCTTCACGTAGGCTTCGCTTGGATATAACTTATCAATTTGGCTTGTAAGCGGAACGACTTGAATGCGGTTTAAGAATCGATTGGCGACATCGTTACTGATAATGACGGCGGGCCTAGTCTTTTGGATTTCGCCGCCTTGAGATGGACCAAAGTCTACCCACCATACTTCACCGCGTTTCATCGCTACTATCCTGGAGTATGGCTTCGCTCCAATTAAGGGCTTCTTTCTCTCTAGCCTCATCCTGAGCCATTTGAGCGTAGCCAGCCTCAAGCTCTTTCCCTAAGACATGCGGCCGGACTAGAGATTCTACAAACTGGCTAATGCGACGTGGGCCGATAACGGTGTGGAGCCCCTCGTATACTTTTTCATCAATTGTGATCGTGAGCTTCTTTTGCATCTAAACTCATTATACGTATAATACACGTATAACAGCTTTGAGTCAAATTCCTTGCCGATGGGGCTTAGGTTTCGTGCGGGCACCCCCCTCTTTAGTCCTGGTAGCGCAAGGAGAGGAGCGGGTTGTCTTCGAGTTCTTCTTTTCGAACATTGTAGCGGGCGGTGGTGTTGATATTTCGGGTCGGTGAGTGTGTCATCATCGGAAAGTACCCTTCCGCCTGGAACAAGAAAGTCCGTATCCCACCGCCGCAAGCAATTGCCGTCGATCACAGCGCCGTACAGGTACTCTTGAAAGAGTTGCGTAAGGTAGAAGTTGGGAGCGAAGGAACCCAGCCCCTCAACCTAAAAGGACTCGTGAAGGCCCTGTACGTAAAAGCAGCCAAACGCATTGAAAAGCAAGAACCGACAACATCAACACCGGAAGATTCTCCGCTCGACGAGACGCAGTCCAAGTTTCCATCGTCCGGCTCGGATCCTAATTTCTAGTGAGACCTTTGGAGTGCGGGCGGTGGACTGGAGAGCATATCACTTAGGTAAAAGAGGATTGAATCGGCTGTCTCGAGAGCCGCGCTGAGGCGTGGTATGGAGACAGTAGATGGAAACAAAGAAGAACC
>JAHFAF010000492.1 GCA_023250715.1 Pseudobdellovibrionaceae bacterium
CATGAAGGGAGAAGGCTTTCGTTTCGAGTGACTTTCTTCCTCTCCCGATTTGTTCAGGGCCTGCAAATTCCTTTTGAATTACCATGGAGGTGGTGGGAATGGGATCGTTCTCACTCGGGCCCGGAAGTTTCGATGAAAGCTCGAAATGGAGGAGATTATCCTCGAGAACTTCCACTATTAAATATTTTCCGGGCGCTGTGAATTTAGTGCGGTAGATAGCCGCTTGCACCGGCATGTTGAGTAAAGCTAAGACAAGAAAGTAAAAGCTTCCGGCCTGACTCATGGAACCCCCGAACCGATTCGTCAGTAAAAACTCATACAACTCTAATGATAAATATTAAGTAATTGATTTTATGAAGCTAGTCACGCAAAAAACTTCCGTTAACACAACTGGTCAAAATTTCTCTGCTTTGGGCGGTAAGAGCTGTAGATACAACTTCCGAAGGAGCATCCGTGATAATGCATAAACTCTCTCTCATACTTCTGACTCTTTTTTCCCTGAATTTGAAAGCGGCCCCCCTTACGGATGCGAACGAGGCCTGGAACGTAAATCGAAACCGCGATGGAAATAACCCCGCGGCCTACTGGGGCGAGTGGCAAGGGCATCAGTATTTTCCCTCACCCAAAGATTGGCGAAATGTACCGGTCTATCAATTCATCACGGATCGTCTGAAAGACGGGGATCCGACGAACAATGAACGCCGCTTTGGCGGGTACAACCTGTATGACGTGAGCGCGCGGCACGGGGGAGACTTTCGAGGTGTTAAAGATTCTCTTCACTACATCAAATCGCTTGGCTTCGACGGCATTTGGATCTCTCCTATCTTTCAGAATCAGTTCAATTCTTATCATGGGTATGCCCAGGTTGATTTCACGCTTCTCGACGAGCGATTCGGCACTTTGAATGATTTAAGAGGGATGGTGAACGAGGCGCACCGGCTCGGCATGTATGTCATTGTGGACATCGTCGTGAACCATATGGCGAATCTCTATTACTTCGAGGGCCATCCGTTCGATGGCGCTCCTTTCCGTCTTCATGATGGCGAGTACAGGTTGAAGCTTCGCAATCCCGGGGAAGAGTATGCCGACTTCAAGGCCAATAATAATTTCTACGGCGATAAAAGCAGCAGCTACCCTGATGTCTACGGGGACGACGGCCAGCCTCATAGCGATCCTGTCAGGGGCGGCTGGTCTTTCTGGGAAAGTGATTTCCACCACAACGGGGATCTCGGCGATTACGGTGATCCTTGGCAAAACCATCTCGGAAAGATTTACGGTGCCATGGACGATCTGCGCACCACGCACCCGCGCGTTCAGCAAAAAATTATTGCAATGACCAAGGCTCTCATTAGCTCGGCTGATATTGATGGCATTCGAATGGATACGCCGATGCAAGTACCCCTCTATTTTTTCAAGGAGTGGGCACCAGCGGTAAAAGCACATGCGAAGTGGCTCGGGAAAGACAACTTCTTCATCTTTGGAGAGTATTACTGCGGCCGCGAAAGAGCGGCCACCATGGTGGGCCGCGGGAAACGGCCCGACCAATGGGGTAATCCCTATGCTTTTATCGACGATAAATACGCAATGGATGCCGGGATCAATTACCGCTTCTATTACGATTTCGTCGCTTCGGCCGTGAAGGCTCAAACGGGTGGCGTGCGAAACCTCATGGAGGTTTTTAAGAGCGATTACGCCGCCTATGACTTCTATGTTCCTAGCAAGGGCGAGACGCGCTACACGATGTTGAACTTCATTAATAACCACGATCAGTGGCGATTGAATTGGGAGAATGAAGGCTATCAAAAGACGCTATTAGGAAGTGCCATTCTCGCCTTCTGGCCCGGTATCCCACTCTATTACTATGGTGATGAGCAAGGATTCGCTACTGCGGGGAGCGCTGTCGACGGCCCCTCTAGAGAAGACTTCATGACGAGTAAGGCCTGGTGGGATCGTGGCAGCAACAAAGCAAGAGTCAATCCGGCCGTCTTCGACAACTTCAACATGACTCACGATCATTTCTTGTATGTGCAGAAGATGATGAACTTGCGTCGCCAATACCCGGCCTTGCGAGAGACGGACGAGGTATACGAACGTTGGGCACAAAAAGACAATACGAACGGCATTTTTGCTTTCTCGCGTGCTTGGGGTGATGCGGTTTCGAAAAAACATTGGGTCTTTGTCGCCTTCAATACCTGGCGCGAACGGCTTGAAGCCGGTGGCGGAAATGGCGATCTTTGGACGGGTTGGAATGAGGGAGAGCGCATTGTAAACGTTCTCAATCCGAGTGAGCGCTACACGTTAGGGTTCGGAGGGAAGTTACAATCGCTTTGGCTTAATGGGTATGAGGTGAAAGTCTTCGTGAAGGAAGAAAATCTTCAAGCATTGGATCCCGTTGTTGAGGGAATCGATCCTGGCCACGATCAAGTGATCCCCCAGGGCAATCGCGAGATCTCGTTGCGATTCAGTGAGGGAATGCGCTCCGAAAGCTTAGATGGAGCAATTTTCTATGATGGAGGTTCATTAAACGGGCGCTCACTGCGTTTTGCAAATGACGGAAGAACGGTTCGTCTTTCAGTCCCCATCACTGCGGGGGTTCACAAGATTCGAGTTTCTACAAAGGCTACCTCTTGGGCGGGAAAGAATCTTAGTGCGGATTTCGTCTCCCGCTTTCGGGCCGGTGATGAAAACAATCCCCTCGTGACACTACAGAAGAACGCATTAGAAGATGGGGCTTTATTCGAGGTGAGTAGCCCACAGGAGGGAGGGGAGCGCATCCTATCTTTCCAGCATAAGGCACAAGGCGCACAAATGTTCAGAATATCGACGGATGACGGGAAGAATTGGACCGATTGGCGGAACTATTCTGATAAATCCGACCTTCGAGTAAAAGCGTCGGGACGTATCGATGTTCTCGTTCAATACTGGGTGGACGGTAGTGCCGCTTACCTTGTTAAGAAATCGGTGGAGTGATGAAAAAAAATATTCTTCTGTTCATCTGCTCAGTTGCCTTGGGAGCCCCCATTGAGCCCGAATATGTAATTTCCAATAGGAACGGGCTCAAGATGA
>JAHFAF010000493.1 GCA_023250715.1 Pseudobdellovibrionaceae bacterium
AAAAATACTACAAGGCAAAGGCCTATTGCGACAGCCCCTTCGAGATCAGGCATCGTGGAACCACCAAGATATCGGTTCCTATTGAGCATGAATGGATAGGCTCACATCGAAATGGGAGCCGCCCGCCAGAACGTCGGAAGGTCGTGCTGAAATGCGAGGACGCAGCCAATTCCAACTTGCGCGCCGGGACACTTGATGCCGTCTTTACCGATCCGCCGTACTTCGGAAACGTACAGTACGCCGAGCTGATGGATTTCTGCTACGTTTGGCTGAGAAGGTTGCTAGGCGATAAAAAAATACCTTTCAAAAAGGCGTCCACCCGTTCCCCGAACGAATTGACGGGCAATATCAATATGGGCCGCGGGACGAATCACTTTACGGAGGGTTTGTCTCAGGTGTTTTCCCGTATGGCTAAAGCGCTCAAGCCAGGTCGCCCACTGGCATTTACCTTTCATCATAACGTCATTGATGCCTACTATCCGGTAGCAGTAGCAATCTTGGATGCGGGACTTACCTGCTCAGCCACCCTTCCATGTCCTGCGGAGATGGGCGCCTCCATCCACATCAATGGGACTGGTTCCTCGATCATCGATACCGTATTCGTCTGCCGGAGTACAGGGTCCACGCCCCGAAGGTGGATTACCGACTCACCTCAGCAAGTCGCCGAACTGGTCCGGGATGATATGGCTCGCTTGGTTGCGGGAAATGTCAAGCTGACCCAAGGGGATTTGCGTTGTATTATAGCGGGGCACCTCATTCGCTTAGCGGTGTGGTTCAATCGAAATAGTTGGGACAAATCGCGCTTGCCAGCAGCCAAGCTGGAGCAGGTCGGTCGTTGGATCGCTGGCATAGGTGGCACTCAAGCCGTGACTCGGCATCTAGAAGAAAATTTTAGTCAGGCCGCAAGCCACCAGCATCACGAGGCATGTGAGGCCACCGCTTCTTATGAGACAGAGCATGTCCAAGTTTCCTTTTGAAGTTAATTTCTCCGAAATTCAGGCGGACCCCGAACCCTACGTTCAAGCTGTATTCTCCTGCTTGGAGTCGGAGTTCCTGGTCATGCCCCGTGGGAAGGGGTTTATCCCCTACCCATTATTTGAGCGCGGTTATGAGGCCTTGAAACAAGCGACCGCTGGCTTCAGCAATCTAAGTGAAGCCACGGTTTTCCCGGTGGTCGTCTCGACCCCAATTTCGTTCATTGTGCTTCGGTCTATGTTGGGCTTTACACCTCCAGAGTGGGCCTATGTCACCATCCAACACACAGGCGTGCAAGTTGATCAAGGAGTCGCCCGCAGTTTAGATCGAAAGATTCGCATGGACCCATTGGTTCCCCTCCATGGAACGGAAAGTGCCAACGTGCGGCTTCGCGCGATGGTCAAGACAGCCTGCCTGCTGCTGGCGGATGGGGTGCCCAAGACGGACCCAGCCAGCTTGCATCGCCTAGACAAGGCAGATACCCGGGAGGGCAAGTCGGGGCTGCAGAATCTCGCCAAGATCGGGCTCCCCTATGCCATGCTCCTGTACGAGCGGTTTCTTGGGCGACCCTTCGCGGGACATCGGGATTCGGTGAGCGAGCTTATCGGGGACGGCCTTGAGATCGCGATTGAGGAAGTCCTGGTGAAGGCAGGGATTAGTTTCAGAAAGACCAAGCGCGCGGAGCGTATCGAGGGCTTTGATCAGTCTCCCGACTTCATCATTCCGAGTGAGTTCAATCCACAAGTTGTGATTGAGGCGAAAATCACGGAAGACGATGGGACAGCCCGTGACAAGGTCACCCGCATCCAACACCTCGGGGAGCTGAGCCTTCAAGGAAAGTCGAGGAAGCCGCGTTTCGAAGTGATCGCGTGCATTGGCGGGCGGGGTTTTGGCGTCCGCCGGGAGGATATGAAGAAGATGCTGCTTGCCACTCGCGGGAAGGTTTTCACGTTGAAAACCCTGGGACGGCTTGTGGATTGCTCACGGCTGCAAGAGTTTCGGACTGAGGGGAAGTAGCTCTGGTCTGCGGCCCCGGCAAACGTAGGCGATGGTATTGCACAGCTACCCGAAGGACGGAACCTTTACCGCAAAACTTGATTTTAAAAACCAAAGTTTGATTAGAAGCCATTTCATAACTAGTCTTGGCAATATGATAACAGATTACCTGGACATAGCAATTCTTCCAATAGAAAAGGAGAATAACCATGTCCAGGTATCGCTCGGAGGTAACCGAAGAGCTTTGGGGGAAGCTCTCTCACTTTCTGCCCAAACAGAGAGCGTCTAAAAATGGGGGTCCTAAGCCGCTCCCTAGCCGTCCCTGCTTTGAGGGCATCCTATGGGTTTTGCGAACAGGAGCCCGCTGGCAAGACATGCCTGACGACCTTCCGTCGGGCAGTACCTGTTGGCGCCGACTGCGGTTCTGGCACAGACAGGGGATATGGCGAAAAGCTTGGCGTGCGTTTCTCAGCGAGCTTGATGAAAAGAGGCGGCTCGAATGGTCTGAGTGCTTCGCAGACGGCAGCTTTGCGCCTGCCAAAAAAGGGGCGAAAAGGTCGGAAAAACCAAGAAAGGCAAGGGTACAAAATGGATGATCGTTGGAGACGGCGAGGGGACGCCCTTGGCCTTTCATCTCGATTCCGCTTCTCCAGCGGAGGTCTCTTTGATCGAGGAAACAATTGGCGCGATATCGGTTCCCCGCAGTGGGGCTGGGCGTCCGAGAAAGATACCAACACGACTCATCTACGACAAGGCTGCCGATTCAGATCCATTGCGGTTGCGTTTAAAAAAGCGTGGAATCGACTTGATATGCCCACATCGGGACAACAGGAAAAGACCTCCACTTCAAGACGGTCGAAAATTGCGTCGGTATTGTCGCAGATGGAAGATTGAGCGGACATTTGCATGGATTGCGAATTTCAGAAGACTAGTCGTGCGATGGGAAAAGCATTTCGAGATTTACGAGCCTGAAATCTACAGGCCGATCATAGCTACATCATGAGGGCATGGGGACCCCCATGGCCTTGAGCAGCTCGCGCTGCTTCTTGGTGATCTCCAGGAGTAGGCGCTGGCCCGAAGAGGTGTG
>JAHFAF010000146.1 GCA_023250715.1 Pseudobdellovibrionaceae bacterium
TTCCGGAAAACTACCTTTGGAGTTTAGGCGAGAAGGGAGTTTCTCAAGAGATGCTTGATATTCTTCAGTCCGAGTCCAATCCGTCTATCAAGCTCGGCCAGGCTCTTCACCGTACTTTGCAGTGCCTTGCCTCCGACTTTTACCGTCCGCTTAGAGTGTCGACGATTCACTACGCAATCTATCCGGAAGAATTTTATAATCCTTTCAGTTCCCCGTGGCGAGTTCATCAAATCCTAAAACGGCTGCGCCAGAAACTAAAACGAGACAGAGTGCCGTTGCGGGTAATCGAGACCGGGGGGCTTTACTCCTTGGGTGCGATTTACGCCGTGAAGCTAAAGGTACCCAAGGAGATTCGGTTTCAACCTCGGGATGACTTTCAGCTCCAACGGCTGCGTCTCGTCCATACGGCGGATGCATTCACGGTGCGGGAAGCGGCAAAGGTGCTCGGAATCGCCCAGCCTACAGCGCTAAAGCTTCTGCAAGGAGCGCTCGCGAAGGAGTCGGTCGAGAGAAACGGCAAGGGCCGTGCGACCACTTATCGTTTCCCCAATCAAAAGGTCGCATAAAGGGCGACTAAAATTTAGAAAGTAGGCGTAGGCCCCGGGATCGGGTCTGTCGAGTGCGGATCGCCGCCAGCGAAGGGGATTCCCATTGTTCGGCACATTTCCGGCGTGCGGCACACCCAAAACCCGTTCACATCGCGAAGTTTTCCGCCGGTCGCGGACTGGCCGAGAGAATAATTCACCTTGATTCCCTCTTGGCGAAAAATCCGAACTTCTTTTCCATCTACGATTCGAATCGCATACCACTGAGAGTCCATTACGACGGTTCGAGGTCCATCTAACGGCTGTCCTGCCTGAACGGGGTATTCGACAGAGCAATTCGTCGTTTTCTGCGAGCCCGAGTGCATCACGATCAGATTGAAGGCCTCCCCGAGTGCCCGCTCATTCGCAGCTAAGTGAGGCCAGGTGACTTGAGAAAAATAACTATCGCAAGGAATGCGCGTATACTCCGTCGCCTGTGCGGCAACGCCAGCGAAAGCAAATAGAAATAGAATTGATTTCATTGTCCCCACCCTTTTTGAAATCGGGCCCCCGCTATCGAGGGCCCGGATAATAAAATCAGACTGCCTGAAAATATTCCTTCGACTTGTCAGGATCCGGCTTCATGGTCTTTTTTCCCGGGGTCCAGTTCGCCGGGCAGACTTCTCCAGTCTTTGCCACTTCCTGAAGAGCTTTCAAGACGCGCAAGACTTCTTCGACGTTCCGGCCGATGCCAAGGTCGTGAACCACTTGATATTGAACTACGCCCTGGGGATTGACGAGGAAGAGGCCTCTCAAGGTGATGCCGGCTTCCGGCAAAAGAACGCCGTAAGCGGAGCCAATCTTTTTTGTGACATCGGCGAGAAGCGGAAAGGAGAGCTTCCCAATTCCCCCCTCTTTGCGAGGAGTCTTTGCCCAAGCTAAGTGGGAGAACTTGCTGTCTACGGAGCAGCCCACCAATTCACAGTTTGCTTCCTTGAAATTCCGGTAAGCGTCGTTGAACGCCGTGATCTCAGTGGGGCAAACGAAAGTGAAGTCTAAAGGATAAAAGAACAAGCAGAGCCACTTCCCCCGAAAGTCTGTGAGGGAAATCGCCTTGAACTCCTCGCCGATGAGCGCATCGGTTTTAAAATCCGGAGCGGGCTTTTGAACTAATGAATCCATGCAGAAACCTCCGTAAAAAACGATTTGGAATGGCAACTTAGCGGTGTTGGCGGGAGTGGTCAAGCCGGGGAGGGCCTAGGATTGTCACCTCCCTGTTGCCTAGCTCTACAGGATAAAATATCAAGAAATCAACTAGTTATGCCCACGATTGGGCGTGTGACTAGAAGCCTGTGGAACCCGCACGGGGATTTCAGGCGCCGGGTGAGAGGGAAGCTCAGTGGTATACCCATTGCAAACTAATCCGTGAGCGCGCACTGCTTTGCTTTGCGCCTAGTGGATGTTGTGTTGAATTTGTAGGAGTTGGTTCATGAAAGCTCTAGTTGTTGTAGCCCTGATGTGGACGGCAGTCGCGGTGCAAGCCGAGCCTGCTCAGTCGGTACCGGTGAATCCAGTCGCCGCGCAGTCCAAGATTGACCCAAACATGGTTCGCCCAGCGAAGGTCAGTCAGTGTGTGCAAGAGAGAGTAAATCTCGCAAAAGGCGGAGTGAGTGCTCTGTCTTCTAGCTCTACCCCGTCCGCTGGCGGGTATTCGGGCTATACGCACTAACAATATCGGGCCCTTATAAGTTTTTTGGGAGAGTTCAAACCATTGGTTTGACTCTCCCTTTTTGTTTCCTAGTATAACTGCTGTATGGATCCCTCTCAGCAGGAACAGGATTTGCGCAGTCCCCAAAGTCCACTTCCCATTCCCCCAAAGGAACGTGCCCCGCGAACGGAGCTGGTGGCGGTGAATGAAATTCTCCCCCCCAATCTATTTCTCTTACCCGTCACTCAAACCACCCTATTTCCCGGGATGATTGTTCCTCTGATTTTACCCGAGGGAAAACTCGCCCGAACGGTGGAGCACGTTTTGGAAACCAACGGGCACGTGGGGGTGATTCTAAGCCGTAACTCCTCTTCCGATGTGGGGCTTGCCGAAGGTGCATCCACCTCCATGACGGGCTTGCCCGCGGAGGGCTCGGTTGCAGCGGGGAGCGTTCAGCCGTTGAAAGGCGAAGGCGGGCAGTATTATTCCTACGGAGTCGCCGCGAAAATTTTGAAACGCATTCACCTTCCCGACAATCAGGTGAGTGTGCTCTTGAATGGCCTGCAGCGCTTTGAACTTCAGAAAGTCGTAAATAGCGAGCCTTACCTGGTCGCGTCCGTGAAATACCTCCACGAGGAGATTCAAAAGGGAACGGAGCTCGAAGCCCTATTGAGATCGTCCTTGGGCCAATTCAAACAGATATCCAAAGAAAATCCGCTCATCTCCGAAGAGGTGAAGGTGGCTCTCGTGAATATCGATAGCCCGGGAAAGTTCGCGGACTTCATGGCGTCCGTTTTGGTTCGTGATGTCGACGAATATCAAAAATTCTTATCTCTACCGGATGTGAAGGAACGGCTCCATTACCTGCTGCTTCTTTTGAAGAAGGAGCAGGACGTTCAGAGTGTTCAAAAAAAGATTCAAGCAGACATCAATCAAAAGGTCTCTTCCGCGCAGAGAGAGTTTTATCTACAAGAGCAATTGAAGAGCATTCAGAAGGAGCTCGGCCGCTATTCCGATGATCGTACGAAGATGGTGGAAAAGTTCCGCGAGCGTCTTCAGGCCCGCAGTCCCAGTAAAGAGGTGAAGATACGCATTGAGGAAGAGATCGAAAAGCTGGATAGCTTGCACGAGCAGTCTTCCGAATATTCCGTGACGTTGAATTATCTGGATTGGGCAACAGCACTTCCGTGGGGCATGCGATCGACCGATTCCCAAGATTTGCGCAGAGCGCGCCAGATCTTAGATGAGGATCATTACGGTCTTTCCGATGTGAAGGCCCGCATCCTCGAGTTTCTTGCGGTCAGAAAGCTAAAACGAAAGGCAGGGGGATCCATTCTTTGCCTCGTTGGGCCCCCAGGAACCGGAAAGACGAGCCTTGGAAAATCCATCGCCCGGGCTTTGGGGAGAAAGTTTTTCCGCTTTTCCGTCGGTGGGATGCGCGATGAGGCCGAGATCAAAGGGCACCGTCGCACTTACGTTGGCGCAATGCCTGGAAAACTCATCCAAGGCCTGAAGAGAGCCAACACGCAGAATCCGGTTTTCCTTATTGATGAGGTGGATAAGATCGGGCAAGGGTGGACTTCCGGAGGAGACCCCGCTTCAGCTCTTCTCGAGCTATTGGACCCGGAGCAGAATCCTGAGTTTTTGGATCATTATCTCGATATTCCTTTCGACTGTTCCGATGTGTTTTTCATAACAACCGCGAATACCACCGACTCGATCCCCCAAGCCTTACTCGATCGCATGGAGATTATTCCCCTGCATGGGTATACGGATGGGGAAAAATTGAAAATCGCCCGGCAGTACCTCATTCCGAAGCAACTCGAAAAGAATGCAATCTCTTCAAGCCGTGTGAAGCTGACGGAAAAAGCACTCAAGAATTTAATCCATCACTATGCGCGCGAATCTGGCGTTCGAAATTTGGAAAAACAGCTCGCTAAAATTTTCCGCAAGGTGGCGTTCAAAGTGGCGACGGGGAAAAAGGAAAAAGTCTTAATCGACGACATGCCCTCTATGGAAAAGTTCCTGGGAATTCCACCCTTCGTGCCCGAAATGTTGGAGACGAAGGGCAGGCCAGGGGTGGCAGTGGGTCTCGCGTGGACCCAATTTGGAGGCGAAGTTCTCCAAGTGGAGAGCATGGCGGTGGAAGGCAGGGGAGGGCTGAACCTAACCGGAACCCTGGGCAAGGTGATGCAAGAATCCGCGACCATTGCCTATACCTTCGTGAGAAATCACGCGCACAGTTTGGGTCTGCCACGGCATTATTTCGAGAAACATCTTTTTCATCTTCATGTTCCTGCAGGGGCAATTCCGAAAGACGGCCCCTCGGCGGGCGTAACACTTGCCGCGAGTCTCTACTCCTTACTCTCGAAACGGCCGATTCGGCCGAGGTTGGCCATGACGGGAGAGCTGACTTTGACGGGCAAGGTGCTTCCCGTGGGTGGAATCAAAGAGAAGCTTCTGGCCGCCAAGCGATCGGGTGTGAAGACGGTGCTTCTCCCCAAGGCAAATGCGCGAGAACTCAAGGAAATCGAGCCCGAAGTGAAAGCTGGAATGAAGATACAGTTAGTGTCCGACATGGATGACTGTTTGAAGCGCCTATTCTAAGTGGTATAAGGCCACACCATGAACACTGCCAATGTCCGCCTAGTGAAAGTTTACGCGACGGAACTCGATACCTTAAGAGAGTACGTTGAAGCTTTGTACCGACTCGATGAAGATTACGAATCGATGGTGAATATTGAAGAAGGCGTGAAGAGTCTTTTGCGAAATGAAAATCTCGCAACTCCTTATTTCATCAAGCGGGGGAATGAAAGAATCGGTTACGTCATTCTGACTCGCTACCACAGTGTGGAAAAGGGGGGGCTGACGATGTACATCGACGAGCTTTATGTCGAGGAGAAATTCCGCCGTCAGGGAACAGGTGGGGCCATTCTCGAGCAGATTATGGACATCGCTCGGCAGCAAGGTGCAAAGACATTGTGGGCCCAGTCTGAACCGCACAACCAGGCGGCACAAGCCTTTTTTGCCCGACAGGGCTTCAAAGTGAGTCCTTACATAGATTTTGAAAGGCCTCTGTGAGCTGGCTTTACCGAGTAATTCGACCTTTGGATCAATTCATTAGCGAACAACGAGGAGGGGAGATGCTGACCGTCGGCACCAACGCACCCAATTTCAAAGTTAAAAACCATTTAGGCGACTGGGTTCAATTATCTGATTTTTCTGGCAAGAAAGTGATTCTTTGGTTCTATCCGAAGGCGGATACCCCTGGGTGTACTGCTGAAGGTTGCGGTTTTCGCGATCGTCTAGATCGTTTCAAGGAAAAAAACGCCACTGTTCTCGGAGTCTCCTTTGATTCTGTCGAAGAGAACATGGCCTTCGTTAAGAAATTTGGCTTTCAATACCCGCTTCTCTGCGACACCGAAAGGCAGATTGGCGTGGCCTACGGTGCTTGTAAAAGCCCAACGGATGAGAACGCGAGCCGTATTGGTTATATTATCGATGAAGGCGGGAAGGTGGCGAAGGCATACCCTAAGGTCGACGCGCGAAGCTTTCCCGAGACCGTACTCGCGGAGCTTTAACCCCGCATTTGCGAGCGAAGCGAAGCAATTTTATTGGACGAAGTTCAATCAATGCGATTGCTTCGGCCCGTGGCCTCGCAAATGCCTGTTAACGCTTCTGATACTCATACAAATTGAATAAACGCTCGGCGAAGAGCTTTTCATTCGCGTAGGAATGGTAAAGGGTGTCCGCACGGTCAAAATACTCTTTGGATAGCGCGCTTTCTCCAGCTTTTTTCGATTCTGTCGCTAACTCCACGGCCGCCATCCAGCGATCCTCCAGACGGTTGAGATTGTCCCGCAGCAGGATTCCCGCAGCACTCTCGAAAGGCAGGCGCCGATCGCGGATCTTGGCTCGGAAATAGAGGCCCGAGTAGAGATGGGAGAAGGTCACATTCCGTTTGCTTCGCTCGACTTCAAGACGTCGAATGTCATTGCGGGCGTTTTCGGCCGCTACATCATTTTTGCCAGAGCGGGCGCGAAAGAGTCGCTGATAGGCATCCCGAATTCCCACACGAAAATCGAGATCTTCAACGGCTGATTTCGTATCGGGCGAAAAATTCCTTGCCGCCTCGCGCTTGTTGGCCTCGCTTAAGTTCGGCCAGTGGCTCAACAGATCCGCTTCGCTCGCAAGCCGCTCCATTCGAATAAGATCCATTGCCTCGCCACTTCCCCCTGGAACGGCAAGCTGCTGGGTCAAGAGTAAAAGGGCCATTTCGCGTAAGTTGATATCGAAATCAGCAATGACGGTGGGAGCTAGAGTTTCTTCGTTTCCCGTTTTCCCTTGGACTATGTTGGATAGGAGGCTTGTCAGAAGTGAAACTACGCCTTGTTTCCCGAGAGTGTCGAAAAGGCGGACTGTCTTTCCCTTGCCTAAAGGATCGTTTGTTTGCGCACCGATGAGAATCAGGGCGATGAGTTTATCGAGGAGGACTCCCCTTACCTGTAGGCGGCGGTGAACTTCATCGTCCTCATCATAATTCGAGCGCGCTGAGTTCATTACAATATCAGCGAGTGCGCCCAAGGCCATCTCGCGCGCGACTTGAGCGTCGGCCACGATCGGGGCAATTTTATCTAAGTCAATTTCCCGCTCCGTTGTTTGATACCCGTGTACGAGATCCCGGCTGAGGATTCCAATGCGCTCCCCTTCGCTCACTACAACAGTCACCTTATTCGTAGTCTTTTCATCTGTATGGATTCTCTCTCTGGCCAGGTACCAGAGATCAGCGTAGTTCTTTCTCTCATTGGCCCTCAGGATGGCATCCGCGTGGTCGTGAATATTTCGAATAGGCAGTAGAAAGGTCAAAATGCGGCGCAAGTAGTCCTTGTCCTCAGGATCGAAATGCGCGCGATCCAAACGCAAATTATTGAAGGAGTAGGCCGCGTAGTAGCGCTCACGGTGGCTCTTTACCAGTTCCTGGAGGGTTGTTCCTCTATCGTACTGGCCGCAAAAGGGGTCGAGTGCGGAGAAAAGATCTTCATCCGTGCAAAAGTAATAGTTTTGGGCAATTGCCTTTTGAGTCGCCGTTTTTGATGTGCTGTAACCAACGCTGAGAGCGGCGACATCATATTCCCTCGGGCCGGGGGGCTCTTGGGCAGCTAAGAAGGCGTAGTCCATTACACTTGCGGTTTGGAAGTCGTCTTTGAAATGACGCTTATTGGAGGATGCTTTGAAGTTATGCCGTAGGCCAAGGTCGTGGCCCAGCTCGTGAGCAACGAGGGCTGAGAAAATTTTCGATTCCACTTTCGCGTCCGAGCCCGCAAAGGCTTCGTAGAGCTTTCGAATTCCCTCGAGCAGGTGAGTATCCATCTGAGTGGTGAATTGATATCTCTCGGTTCTGGCTTCCGCCTGCAGCTTTTCCATCCAAGAGCCCGGGCTATTCATCGATAGAAAGGTTTCGAGATTGGCTAATGGCCAGGCTTTTCCCCAGTGGAATGGAATCGCTTCGATCGCGTCCGCCACGGGTTGGGGGTAGGTGGAAAAGCTGGGCTCGGTGCTCGTGGTGCCGCGACGAGGGTCTTGCCTTACCATTTCCCCCATCTCCACACCCCAGAGTCTTTCATTAAAAAGAGCGCGACGGAGCGTTCCTCCGTAAAGAAAAACATCGCCCTTTCTGATTTCTCCCGTAATCGGGTGAGTCACGGTTGGGCCGTAGCCCAGGACTCCGTGGACACTATATTGAGTCGTATCGTAGTTGATTAGGTTGTAGCGAAGATCTCCCAGGCGCTGGCCCGAGTTCTTCTCTAGGCGAATGAGCGGGTGTCCTATCATTTTCTGTAGGGGGGCATTCCAGTTCTCGACCGCTTGGAAGGCCAAGGGCGCCAAGTGAGCGGGAAAGTCGGCACTCAAATGGTAGGTGATGGTGCGTGTGGGATCCCAGCGGTTGAGCTTCTGGGCTCGTTCCCGGTCGCTCAACGTGATGCGGCCGTACCGATCGAATCGCTCGGGGTGGGTTTTGAAATAACCGAAACGCGACTCCAGATCCATTGGATAGGCACGAGACTCATAATTCGAATTCTGCAATGCCGGGAGAAAGCTATAACGAATTTTTACTTGAGTGTCGTCAGAAAGAATCCGGACGATATCGAATAAAATGGAGCCCGTCTCGGGGTCGCGCTCGATTTGCTCCGGAGGGGTGACGCTCTTCGTATCCTTCACGAAAATATCGAGTCCATCGAGTTCCTGCACGCCGACATCGAGCTGCAAAAACTCCCGTTGTCCCCAGGGGCGACGGGCCTCCGTGAGCTCTTCCTCGTTCGTGTCCTCACCGTCGAGATTTTGTTTTCGCAAAATGTCTACATTGCGAATGGGAAAACGGGCGGCGATGGGGCTCCTGGGGGCCGGTTGGTTTACCTGAATTTCCTCATGGATGGATCGAACTTCGAGAGTGCGTTCTTGAACCTGAAATTGAACTATTTTTCCCGCGTCCAAGTATAGACCTGGCGGAATCCAGGCGTGGGTGGCTCCAGGGGAAGTGACTTCAACTACGCTCTTCAAGTAATAGAAGTCCCCTTGAAAGGAGCTCTTCGGAAGCCGCAAGGCCTCCGCGGAAACGGCCCTCACAGGGCGGTCTTTTGCACAACTGCAAAAGAGAAAAATAAACAGACACAGCAAAGTTTGTTTCACAGCTCTAACTCCATCATGCCCGAGATTCGGCTGACTCTTGAATCGAAAAGCTGAAAGGGCCGAGAGCGCCCCGTCGACTCATCAATCACATTGCTTTCCAATTCATGGGAAACGCCCAGCTTTACACCTGGAAAAATCCGATAGGTTACTGCTTCGAAAGTACCGTAGTCATTCGACCAACCCGTCGCCTGGGATTGAGCCAGTAAGAGCCGTAAGTCGACTGCCCAGTCGCGGTTCTCCCAAACGAGACGCGCCCGTTCCTGCAGGCCTCCCGTCGGCAACGTGGAGCCCGAAACAGTCTGCTTGTAACCGTTCCATTGATAAAAGGGGCCGACTCTAAGCGAAAACGTAAAGTGAGAGAGCAAGGGACGGCTGATTTCCCCCGCGCCGAGGAAGCGGACCTGGTGGCCGTCCATCTTCCAGCGCTCGATATTCAACGCAGTGGCACTAGTGAGAAGAGCGAGCCGCCACTGTGTCGTCGACGGAATCTTCTGCCAGTACAGGAGAGAGGCCCGGGGAACACGAAAGTTTTGGTAGATGTCGGTGGGTCTATCGATCACGGTGTCGAAATCGATGTGGCGGATTCCGTCAAAGGGCAGAGTCAAAAAGGGCTCGAATGAGATTGCGCCTTCCGTCTCTTTCGCGTCGAATGTCTGCCCATAGCGCGTGGAAAAGGAACCATTGAAAGCAAACGGAAGCCGCTCCGTGAGTTCAGGAGCGGCCTGTGCCTGTGCTGCCGCAAATGAAATGAGGAATAACCACCCGCGCATGCATCAACCCTTGGCTATCTCTTCATAGAGATAAATAGCGCCAAGGATGGATTTTCTTAAGTCTTCTAGATGCACGCTTTCGTTTTCTGAGTGCGCGTTCGTGTACGGGTCCTCCACGCCGATAAGTAGAGCGGGAGCTCCTCCCAATACGGCGGCAAAGGGGCCTACAAATGGAATCGATCCGCCCTGACCGAGATAGACGCATTCTTTGCCGAATGCTTTCGTCAAAGCGTTGTGCGCTTTCTGGA
>JAHFAF010000012.1 GCA_023250715.1 Pseudobdellovibrionaceae bacterium
TACTTTGGGTGAAATGTTGCCGGGTTTTAGAGGGCGAATGATCTCCTCCACCCACTTCTGGCCTAACTCCGATTTCCCCCCCTCCATTTTTCTCATCACCTCAGGAGGAGCGTTGGGAAGGATCCGAGTCCCCTCCTGTTTCTGCACGGGGCTTAAGCCCTCGGTGAGGCTCACCCAAAACTCGCCTACGGATCTTTTTTGTTTTGCGGCGAGCGCTGAAAATGCTTTAGGGTCCGTTAATACCGTGTTCAAGAAAATCTGAGCAGCTTCTCGGCTCTCCTTGTGAATGGAAGGATCCTTCGAAAAAAAATCGTAGAAAATAGTACGCTCAGCCAGAGTAGGGAAAACAAAATCTTTCAAATAGCTTTCCTTATCGTTTCCAAAAACCCCTTTGATTTTCGCAAGCGAATCAGGAGCCGCAGTGTTCTTATCAATCCTCTGATCCTCCTTTTGTACAAGCTCTGGTGTAATCTCATGTCCATGATTCTTGAGAATCTGCGCGTAGGTATAGGCGCGCACGAGCTGATCCAATCCCAAGTTTCGATTATCGTCGGGAAAGTAGATTTTAATGACAGCACTTCGGTAGGCAGCGTCCTTCTCGCTAAGCGTGTAATCGCCGACTTTAGCAACGGGCGAATTTCGCGTGCAGGAAAAAAGAAATAGAAGAAGGGGCAAAAAACGGAGCATTCAAAGAAGTATACTTTAAGGGGTGTAAGAGTAACCAGTGTTTAGATTTCCATTACAGTTACCGCCCCAGAGAATAACCTGCCGGCCCGTAAAGACCCCACTATGACCCCGGCGGTACGCAGTGGCGAAAGCTCCGTCGTACCAGGTGCCATTCGCACCGACGTTCGGATCGAAGAGCTTTGTTTGGCCTTGGTAAAGACTTCCGTCCGTCGCTCCATAAATAAACAACTTCGATCCGGTCCAGACACTGGGAATGGTATTGACCGAATCGTAGAGGAGAACTCTTCCTACGGGCACGTTCGTATTGCTCATGGCGACCCACGAGCCCTGGCCGCTATAACCGCCGGAATAAGGATCGTACATCGCACCATCCGTTAACTTGTAACCACCGCCCCAGATGAGCATGCGACGGCCTGTCCAGACCGCAACGTGATTGGTTCTCGCGCTGGGAGCTCCTGTAGTGGTGGTCGTCACCCAGGTATCGGTGTCCGGGCTATACTTTCCACCCGTATTGCTTCCATTGGAAAATCCGCCACCCCAGATAATCATGTCTCTACCGGTCCACACCACGCTGGCTCCTCCATAGCGGCTCGTCGGAACGTTCGTCGTACTCATGGTTGTCCAGGTTCCCACCCCACCCACGCTAAAACCGTTGTAAGGATCAAGACGCGCACCCGATACCTTCGCCTGTGTACTGGAATTGCTGACGGGGTCAAATTCATAATTTCCAGATCCGCCCCAAACGATAAATTCTCTGCCGGTCCAGACGCTTAAATGTCCAAAACGAGCTGAGGGGGCGCCCGTATTTTCAATTGCTATCCAGGTGGAGGCGCCTGTGCCGACGGGATCAAACATCGCACCATCTCCAAGATAGCCGGCAGTGGAGGATCCTCCCCAAATGATCATGTGGCGCCCTGTCCACGCGTAGGAAAATCCATTTCGGGCGGTGGGGGCATTGATATCCGAAATATCCACAGCCGACCAAGAGTCTGTGGCCGGATCGTAAATGCCTCCCGTACCCAAATAAGTGCTGACATCCGTGTTGCCACCCCAAATGATCATCTTACTTCCTGTCCACACGGCTGCGTGCCCGTATCTTGCTTCAGGAGCGCCAGTGCCGTTTGTCGACGATATTTGTACCCAAGTATTGGAAAGATTCGTAATCGGAGGCGTGTAACGTGCGCCCGTACCGACAGCTCCGCCATTCCACCCGCCCCACATCAGAAATTCTTTTCCAGTCCACGCACTGGCGTAAGCAGCGCGCCCCACGACTTCGGCGGCGGGATTTACCATGGTAGTCCAAGCCGTCGTGGAGGTGCCGGCGGCATTATCCAACGACGGATCGTAAAGACCGCCAGTATTGGTCGCAGCTCCACCCGTGCCGTTATAGCCACCCCAGATAACTAATTGTTTACCGGTCCATTGCGCTTGCACGCCGGCCCTGACCGTGGGAGCTCCCGAGACTGTCATCGGACTCCAGATATCATTGACAGGATCATAACGGCGCCCGTCGTTAAAGTACGTGGCACCAGGGCATCCTCCGCCTGTGTATCCGCTGATTCCGCCCCAAACCAAGACCTCACGGCCGGTCCACACCATCGAATGCCCCTGGCGTTTCGTGGGCGCGCCGGCCATGGTAGTTGAACGCCAAGTTCCATTCGGGCCGTCATAGGGATCGAATCTTCCGCCCACGTCCGTTCCGGCGAAGCAGGATCCTCCGTCGCCACCCCAGACCACCAATTCCTTTCCTGTCCAAACTCCGATATTGCCGGCCCAGTATCCGATAGAGTACCCGGTGGGAGCATTGGTCGTGCTCATCGCCGTCCAGGCGTTCACACTATTTCCATTCGCATCCTTAGAGGGATCGTACATCCCGCCGGGTGCAGCGCTGCCAGAAGACCCGCCCCACACAAGCATGTGCTTTCCCGTCCACACCGCTACATGCATCATCTTGGGAGAGGGCGCACCAGTCGTCGTCGTTTTTATCCAAGTCTGGCTCACTGGATCGAATCGACCGCCATTATTCACAGCCGGATAGGAACTGCCTTCATGCGCTTGCCCGCCCCACACGATCATCTCCCTGCCCGTCCAAACTGCAGTGTGATCCTGTCTCGGGGTAGGAGTATTCGCAGTGACCGGAGTGGAAGTCCAGCTATCAGTTATCGGATCGTACATCGCACCAACCTGAACACTCATCGTTCCGCCCCAGACGATCATCTGGCTTCCGGTCCAAACCACAGAGCTTTGAATTTTAGACACTCCAGAAAGCGGCGAGGAAGACATCGTCACCCAGGCCTGGCCGTCATAAATGAATTTCGGCGCGCTCGCGTGATTGGAGCTGACCTGATTATCCCCGTTTTTCACGATGACATCCGCTGGCCCGATGGCACCACTGGGAACCGTACAAATAATTTGCGTGCTGGTCGGAGTCCCCACTATCGGGCAGACAGTGCCGTTCACTGCCGGGCTGTCGCTTCCGCCGATAAGAACGGTGGGCGAGGAAAATTCAGCGCCCGTAAGTGTAATGGACGTTCCCGATTGTCCAAAGGCCGGTGTGAGGCTCGTAAGGGTCGGAGGGGGTGCGTAGGTAAAGGTGCCAATCGTCCTCAAATTCTGACTATTCGTCAAAACCAAACTGGCAGCACCCTTGACACCGGGGGGAGTGGTACACTGGACCTGATTGTAACTACTGCCAGTGATCTCGCAAATCTGTCCTCCGATCGTTACCGAGACTGCAGGAAAATTTGTTCCGGAAATCGTCAGAGGAGTTCCGCCCAACGTAGTCCCAGAGGGAGGACTGATGCTAGTAATCCCGGGCCGTTCGTGGAAATATCCCACGTAAGTCCTGGTGACGCTTTGTCCATCCCAGTTAGTCACAGTGACGCTCGCGTAATCGGCCGGAGGGTGCGGTGCGAGATTACATTGAATTTGAGTGGATGTCGCGGAGGTGACCGTGCAAGCAGAGGTGGTAATTGAACCATTCATGTTCTGGTAGGATACCGTCGGCAAGGCTGGGCTTGTCAGGAAATAATTGCCATTAATCGTTACCACCATGGGCGCTACACCATCGATCGTCCCGTCTGTCGAAAGCGCCCAAGGATCCACGGAACCCACCGAAGGTGCATATTGATACTTGAACGTAGCGGAAAGTACCTTCGTTTGCCCATCCGAATTCTGCACTCTAGCGCCCACTAGCTCCTCGTACCAGAGACTACTGGTGGTGCAAACGATCTGCGTATCATTGGAGAGGGCACCATTCACCGCACAAGGCTTATCTCCACTGGAGGTCACTAATGCCACTGTCGCTCCAGTGGAAAACTTAGACCCACTCAAGGTAATTTCCGTTCCGCCTTCAACCGCTCCCCCAGCCGGCGTGACACCTGAAATCACAGGAGCAAACCGGTAGGTAAAAGTAAGCGCCCCTGAAGTAGTCTGACCATCCGGATTCACCAAGGTGACAGCGACGGCTCCTTCCGTGTGCGCCGGCATGGATACGGTAAGTTTTCCGGAGTTGACGAAGGTAACAAAAGACGCTGCCAGCGCAGATCCATTCAACTTCACAGTGGGCTTAGTGATGAAATTCGATCCCAATACATCGATGCTGAACCCACCCGCTGGATCACCGGAAGTGACGCTGAGCGAACTCAATGCGGGGGCCAAATTGTAATCGTACGTTGTTGTTGCCGTTTTATTATCCGTGTTCTTCACTGTGACGGTGACCGTGCCGCTTGCATGTGCGGGAATCTTAGCCGTGATTTGAGTGGACGTGATGGAAAGGTCGGAGGGCGCGACAAAGGCACCGCCGAAATCCACCGTTAGCTTCGGCAAAAATCCCGTACCGTCAATCGTCATGCTAGCCCCCCCAGCGACAGGACCCGCGGTAGGCGTGCGTGAGATAATCGTCGGTGCTGGAGAGTTCACATAACTGTACTGGACATTATTCGAACTGGATTGAGTATCCCAGTTGGTGACGACTACTGGTGCACCGCCAACTGCGTGAGCACCCGTTTCGCAGGTAATCGATGTTCCGGAGCTCGACGTTACCGGACAATTCACCCCTCCGATCGAAACCGCTGGGCTAGGAAGGAAATCCGCTCCGCTAATCACTACACTCGTTCCACCCCCCGATGTGCCGGAGGTGGGGTTAGTTCCCGAGACCGTGGGAGCACGCTGATAGGTATAGCCATTCGACAATTGACCGGAGAGATCCAGTCCGAACGTCACTTTCACATGGGTGGCACCCGGGATAACTAATCCCGAAGGCGGCGGTGGCGTATCGGCGGTGATGGAATTTGCGCTCACCACTTGAACGTTTGTCGCCACGGCTTGCGCTCCCGTTCCCGGATTTACGAAGGTGACAGTCACGCCGGGGAAAAATCCTGATCCCGAAATCGTTACATGCGTGCCCCCCGCAATCGCCCCTCCACTAAGCGCAATTCCATCGACCGTGAAATTGCTTTTGTACGTGAAAAGTACGGCCCCATTCGTTGCCGTTTGCGGGCCAGGGTTTTTAATTGCGACGGATGCGGGATTAACTCCCCCGGAAAAAGCCGGTGTCAAGCAGGTCATGCTCAAGGGCGGATTGGGAATGGGATTCGTGCAAGGCAATCCATTGATTTCTGCGGTAGACGTATCCAGGATATTCGTTCCTGTAATTGTCACTAAACTGCCTCCCGCGCTATTTCCAATAGTCGGTGAAATGCTCGTGAGAGTCGGCGGAGGTGCGTAGAAATAAGAGGGTGACGTCGAATCCGATTGCCCTTCTTCGTTGATCACAACCACGTCCATTACGCCCGTGCCATTGGTCGGGCTCGCAGGAGTCCTGGCTGTAATCGTATTTTCATTCACAACGACAACACTCGTCGCCAAGGCTTCACTGTTTCCTAACTTAAACTTCACTTGAGCATTCGGATAAAAACGCAGTCCCGTAATCGTTACAACGGCATTGCCGGCAACCGGGCCCGAGCCGGGATTTATTCCGGTGGCATCCGGAGCCATCCGATAAATAAATGCACCGGTGCGTATGGTATTTTGATCGTCAAGATTGGTGATTTTCACGTCGGCAGGGAAAGGAGTCGTCCCGCTCAGTGCGTGGTTCGCTGCCGCGCAAGTGAGAATCGTGGCCGAGAAAGTGACAATCGGACAATCGACGTCCGCCACTTTTACCGAAACACCTGACAAGAAATTCGTACCAGTGATCGTCAGTATAGTCGGTACTACCGGGGCCGGGTTGCCCGCAACCGGCAATACAGTGGCGATCGAAGGAGCGGAGCTAATTTCGTATGTATACCCACCGCTCAACGTATCTGACTGGTTGTCGGAGTTTTGTATGAAAACGCCTTTCGCTCCGATGGCTGTATTTCGCGGAGTCACTGCAGTAATCGTGGTGTCATTGACTCGCACAACGCCAGTAACCGCTTTTCCGTCAATCTGGACCGTGGGACTCGCCAAGAAGCCCGTGCCGGTAATCGTGATACTCGTACCACCGCCGGTGGAACCATGATTCGGGCTTACCGATGTAACATGCGGCGGATTTCGATAGGTAAACTGCCCGGAGAGGCTCGCCGTCTGCCCATCTCCATTCGTCAAGACAATCGGGGGACTTGTGAGATCCGGCCCGGCCGGCGTTTTTCCCGTAACGGTCGTACCGTTTACCCTCACCACGGTTGTCGCACCGGCACCGCCGAATGCCACGGAAACCGTGCCGAAGAAACCGGTGCCCGTCAGCGTGAAATCAGTCCCGCCCGCAGGCGGACCCGCTTGAATATTAATACCCGTGAGGGTAGGCGCCGCATTCAGATAGGTAAAGGCACTGAGTTTAGTTCGAGCCTGTCCGAAAGCATCCGTCACGACGACATTCACAAGGCCTGCAGCATGGGCTCCGGTGAGACAGGTAATTTTCGTACTCGGCACCACTACGTTCACCGGCCCGCAGGCCACACCAACCGTGTCGGTAGTGCTTTTCAAAATCACGGTATCCGACGATCGCAAACCGGAGCCATTGATGGTGAGGGCATCTCCTCCCCCGACGAGTCCAATTGCCGGAACAACCGTGTCCACCACCGGCGCATCCTTATAGACAAAGGGCAATGGATACTCGACGATTTGACCGTCTCCATTAGTGAGCTGAATTGTCGCGTTCCCTGCTGTGGTTGCCGCCGGAGTATGGAAACTCACATGGGTAGAATCGACGACGACGGGGTCCGTGGAGCTGATTCCACCCACCTTCACACTAGCCCCGGAGAGAAAACCTGTCCCCGTGAGCGTGACGAGAGTGCCTCCCGCCATCGGGCCTTCCAACACATCGGCGCCACTCAAGGTGGGTGGCGGATTCGTGTAGGTGAAAGCATTTTGCTTCACGCGCGATTGGCCGTAGGAGTCGGTGACAACAACATTCACCTGGCCCGCGCCATGCACGCTCGTCACGCAGGAAATTGTTGTATTCGTAGCAACCAAATTTACCGGCCCGCAGCTCGATCCACTTCCCAATTCCGCAGCGCCGATTAATTTCACCGTATCGGAAGAGCGTAAACCAGTACCCACGATCGTAAGAACTGTTCCACCGAGCACGGTACCGGTGGCTGGCGCTACGGAATCCACCACCGGCGCGTCTTTATAAACAAAATTCTGAGGGTAGGTGACATTTTGTCCGTCTGAGTTCGTCAATTCAATGCTAGAGGAAGCCGCTGCCGTGGCAGGAGGAGTGTGGAACCTCACATGGGTGGAATCGACGACAACGGGGTCCGATGAGCTCACGCCGCCCACTTTCACGCTGGATCCGAGGAAGCCCGTTCCCGTAAGTGTTACCAGAGTGCCCCCGGCAAGAGGCCCTTCCAAAACGTCCGCGCCACTCAGGGTGGGGGCCGGGTTCACATATTGAAACGCGCTCAGCTTTACGCGCACCTGACCGTAGGAATCAGTCACCACTACGTTTACGACGCCGGCGGCATGACTACTCGTCACGCAGGAGATTGTTGTATTGGTAACAACCAAATTTACCGGGCCGCAGTTCGATCCGCTTCCAATTTCCGCAGCACCGATTAATTTCACCGTATCGGTGGAGCGCAGTCCGGAGCCTACGATTGTAAGTACGCTGCCGCCACCTGAAAGACCCGTTGCAGGGGTAACCGAGTCAATAATCGGCGCATCCTTATAGATGAAGGGCTGCGGGTAAGTAACCACTTGAGCATCTGCATTGGTCAATTCAATGGTGGCGGAAACCGCTTGCGCAACACCCGGAGTGTGGAATCTCACATGGGTGGAATCCACAACAGTCGTGTCAGGAGCTGCGATCGCCCCAACTTTTACGGATGCACCCGTCACAAAATTTGCACCAGTCAGGGTGACTAAACTTCCGCCCGCAAGAGGCCCTTCCAAAATATCCGCCCCACTCAGAGTAGGGGGTGGGCTCGTGTAGCGAAAAGCTTGAGGTTTTGTCCTGGACTGATTGAAAGAATCGGTGACGACAAGATCAACCGCGGTCGCACTCGCTGTTCCCGTCGGGGCGACACAGGAAATCTTGGTATTCGTCTCTAAGACGGCAACCGAGGTACAGGGTCTACCGTCCACCTTCACGGTACTTAACTCATTCAAACCTACACCGGTGATGGTGAGAAGCGTATTCACATTTGCAAGGCCAGTCGCCGGAGTTACCGTGTCGAGGGTCGGTGCATCTTTATAAGTGAACGCTGAAGTGAGGGAGCGCTTTTGGCCGTCGCCGTTCGTCAACTCCACATCCACCCCACCCGCCACTTCCTGCGACGGAGTAATAATTGTGACTTTTGTTGAGTCGACGAAAGTTACATTCGAGACCGACTTATTGCCGAATTTGACGGAGACCGGGCTTCGAAATCCACCGCCATTTAAGTCAACAGAAGTTCCGCCAACAAGTGCTCCTTCGGAGACACTCAAACTGGTAAGACTGGGCGGCGGGAAAACATAGGTGAATAACCCTGTTTTACTGGAGCTTTGCCCGTCCGGATTAACGACGGTAATCGTGTAAGAGCCTTCGTCCGTCTGGGAGGGTGAGGTACAACGCAGCTGCGATGCCGAATCGAATAAAACCGGCGTACAGGATTTGGAGCCCAGCTGAACCGTCGCCCCGTCCTTAAAATCATTTCCCGTAATCGTGAGGGACTGCCCACCGCTCGTCGAACCAGAAGAAGGAGAAACTGATCCGACGTTCGGAGGGAGAATGAATGTGAATGCATTAGAAAGCGCGTGCTGTTGACCGTCGGAGTTAATCACGGCGACTTCCACGGCTCCGGCAATGTGGGACTTTGTTGCAAAAGTGAGGCTGGTATCGCTAGCGAGAACTACATTGCTAGCATCTTCTCCATCCAACGTAATGCGTACACCCGAAGTGAATCCCGTGCCGACGGCAGTTACGGCCGTTCCGCCATTAGAGGTTCCATGATCTGGGGAAATGCTCGTCAAATGCGGGGCCGGAAAGAGGATATAAGTGTACGGTGAAGTGCCTGACTGCCCATCCGTATTCAACACGCGAACGTCTACGCTTCCCGCCGCCTCATGCCGCGGAACTTGGCAAACCAATTGGGTAGAACTTACTCGGGTGGTGTCCGTACAGGGCAATCCCCCGACGAATATCTGAATTCCCGATAGAAAGTTTGTTCCCGAAACGGTGATATTATTTCCACCGCCCGTAGAGCCAGAGGCCGGGACTACTGCGGAAATGGACGGGGCTGGAACGGTGACAAATCGATAAGATCCCAACAAGGAGCCGACGTTCCCGTCCGTGTTCGTTACGGCAACATCTACGGTGCCCGTTGCGTGCTCCGGTGTCTTGCAAGAAATTTGCGTATCACTATCGACCACCACGTTGGAAGCACTGTCATTTCCGAATTTGACCGTCGCCCCAAAAACAAACCCGGTTCCCGTAATCGTGACGATCGTTCCGCCTCCGATAGTTCCAGAAACCGGCGAAAGGGACGTAACGGAAGGAGCAGGAAGACTAACGTAATTGAATCCATCGGCTTTCGCGCCCGATCGAAGATCCGTATTTGTTACTTTGACCTCCGCGATCCCAGCCGCGTGAGGCGAAGTAAGACAGCTCATCTGGGAAGAGGAAATCAAAATAGAGTGAGAACAGGGTTGCCCGCCAACCTGAATGTTCGCTCCATTCAAGAATCCGGATCCGTTCACGGTAATCGGAGTGCTGCCACCTGTCGTGCCTTGCGCAGGGATCACTTGGGTGACTGTCGGCGGATCGGAGTCGGAGTAGGTGAAGGCATTACTCAGCTCGGAAAATTGCCCGTCGGTATTGGTAACCCTCGCCGCAACAGCTCCCGCGGCATGGTTCCGCGTAAGGCAGGTCAGCTTAATGGAAGATTCGACGACAACATCGTCGCAGATACTATTATCGAGTTTCGCAATAGCACCCGGAAGGAAGTTAAGACCATTAATAACGATCTGCGTTCTACCACCTGTCGTGCCTTGAGCAGGAACGACGGATAAGACAGCCGGCGCAGGAGGAGTGCCGTAGGTGAACCCACCGCTTAGAGTTCCGGATTGGAAATCACTGTTTGTGAAAACAACGGAAACCGGCCCTTCGGCGTGCGCTGGAGTAACACAACTTGCTTCCGTCGAAGAACGGACGACTGCGGAGCCGCAGGGAGTGCCATCTAGAAAAATTGTTGCCGAGGGATAAAAATTCGATCCCCGCAGGGTAATACTGGTTCCGCCGCCCTTGGTTCCCGTATTCGGAACCACCTGACTGACCTGAGGAGGCGAAACGACGACATAGGTGAAGCCCGCACCCAATGTAGCTTTCTGTCCGTCGTCACTATTTGTGACCTCGACGGCCACAGCACCAGCGGCATGCGTGGAAGAGTTGCAAAGAATTGTCGTGCTAGTGAGACTCGTAATCACGCAAGGGGATCCGCCAAAGGAAACGGAGGCTCCCGGCTTGAAGTTTTTACCGACGAGAGTCATCGGAGTTCCGCCGCCGGCAAGACCCGATGTTGGACTAACGCTGGAAAGAGTCGGCCCGGCTTGGTATCGATAACCTCCCACTAACAATGAAGTTTGATTATCGTCGCTAATGTATTCGACATCCACCGTAAGAGCTTCGCTCACGGCCGGAGTGGTACATCGTACTCGGGTTCCCGAATCCACGCTCACGGAAAGACAATCTTGGTTTCCGATTCGTACGGCACCCCCAGAAGAAAATCCTGATCCCGTAAGAGTGACTTCCGTTCCGCCCGAGATCCGGCCGGCTACGGGGCTCACGGAGGCCAACAGGGGAGAGGCACGCCCCGTAACGCTGACCTGAACCGACTGACTAGATAGCCCGTCGTTAAAGCCCAGAATCATTTGCGAAGAAAAAGACCCGCCGATTTCGGGGGAAAACTCGACGATAACGGTGCAGTGTTCATTTCCTTTCAAAGTCGATTCGCACGTACCGCCCTGGCCCGGAAAGGACCCGCCTACGAAATACCAGGGCGAGGCGACGCTGCCCTCGAGGTGCGTGGCCACCTTGTCCCCGTCGTTAGTGATGACAAAAACTATGTTGGAAGATTGACCGACGTGAAGCGTGCCGAAGGGGAAAGAATGGGAATCCGTGGATTGAATCGAATTGCTACTGATTTTCAGAAGAGCAAGTTGAGTCTCGATTCCGGGACTGAACACACCGGCGTTCTTGAATCGCTGGCAGGAAGAAAAAGCCAGGACACAAATCAGCCCAAGCGCAAAAATGTTACGAGTCGATGGCACCACGCCCGTTAAGTCCCTTTTGAAATCGAGTCAATTTTGGAATGAATTCGGATGTAGCAGAAATGGGGAGCAGAACGATAAACGCGCAACGAGGAACTTGCTACAGTAGCATTATTATACGGGAATTGCCTTACTGCGTCAATGAAGCGATGACATTTAGTAGTGTATTTTCAGATGGTTACAGTGGTCAATTATGAAGCTAAGGGGAAGAGAAGGTATAGAGTAGGCCTAGCCCTCCCCCTGCCCAAAATCTAGCTTGGTTCAGAATCGTGTTGCGCGTGAGTTGATAACTGTAGTGCCCGCCGATTTTGATCCAGACTTCGTCGGAGAGAGTGGCATAAGCGCTGATATCCACCCCATGTGCGTAACCGGAAAAAGAACTCACCTCGCTGGAAAGGGTGGAGAGAAAATAACTTCCGTATCCCATCACTCCTATCGTCAGCGCTTTGGAAAGAGGCTCTTCATAACTCAACCTCAAACCAACAGAAGTTGCGGGCACATCGAAAATAGCCAAGTTGTCAGTGCTCACCTCGCGAACAAAGGGAAGTTCTTCGAGATCGAGCTTCAGTCCCAATCGGAAACGGTGGCTTGAAAACGGATACCACCCGAGATCCAACTCACCGCCCACCAGATTGAGCTGATTCACAGGGAGCGCTTGCCCTTCCGGTGCGATCATTTCGTAATGTTGGAGCCCGACACCCAAACGAAGATCAACTTTAGCGGAAAGAGGAACGAATCCCGCGATATCGACGCCATATATCGTCGGAGAATCCGATGCGGCCGCCCCTCCCCCCGTGGCGTTGTCTTGGAAGGAGGTATCACTCACCGCAAAATACGGATCGATGAGAATGCGCGTTTGCCGGGAGAACGAAGTTGTTAAACTACTCTTGCCATTTACAGAAGCAATTTGCCGAACGATTAATTTCTCGCGCACGCGAGGATCCTTTACCTCGCCCTTGAGCTCTTTCAATACAGACTGGTCCGAAATTTTTAGGACCGTTCTCCGCACTTTCTCCAAAATTTGATCCTGCGCATTCGCGGGATAAAGCGGGAGCATCTTGTCCAAAAGAAGAAGGAGCTTGGGATAATCCTCGTTCTTCATCGCTGCTTTCGCATCTCGAATGAGCAGCGCTTTCTGGGAATCACTGGGATCGGCAAACGCCGGCGTCGCCAGAAAAAACAGGGTCAGAATGTGCGCCCAAGCTCCCATACAATACGCGGACCCGCGCTTCTTCGTATCGGCAAAAAACGTAACTTTCTTAAGGGCTTTCTTAAGGGCTTGGGATTACCGGGCGCCTTTTTCGGGGCGGCTCCAAACGGCGAGAGATAAAAGCGATTTAATGCTGAATGTCCTTGACGGTTTTTTGAGGATATCGACGAGTATTTTGGAAAATAGCGTAAGAAGCCACTCTCTCGATGACAGGAGTCGCCCCGAAAAAAGAGAAGGTCCAAAAACCATGAAAATCGACGAAGCAACCCCTACCACCCAAAAGACTCGCCGATCCCCCCCAGCCTAAGCTAGTCTGCGACAGTGGTGACATTTTGTGTCCTAGCGCACGCTGTGTTAGCTTACGAAAATGGAAATGGCTGACGAGACCTTTCAACGATTCTCCGAACTCGACCTCCCGGAGGCCCTTCACCGAGGCCTCGAAAAGATGAAATTTACGGAGCCAACGCCCGTACAGGCCGCGACCATTCCAACGGCTCTAAAGGGCAAGGATGTGATGGGAATCGCGCAAACGGGAACGGGAAAGACGGCTGCTTTCGGAATTCCCATGTTGACGAGGCTTCACGACGATCGTTACCCGATTGGCCTCGTATTGGCTCCCACTCGGGAGCTCGCGGCTCAGATTCATAAGGTGCTCGAGCAAATGGCGGGGCAAGGCCTGAAGATAAATGGCTCGCTCGTGGTAGGAGGGGAGTCCTTTCGAAAGCAGTCCAATCAATACGATAGAGGGATTGATTACATCGTAGCCACACCCGGCCGCCTCATCGATCATTTGCGACAAAAAAGTGTTTCATTGGAGAGAGCGGAAATTCTTGTCTTGGATGAAGTGGATAGAATTCTCGATATGGGGTTTGCTCCCCAGATTGAAGAAATCATGCGCCACGTTCCGAAAAAGCGCCAAACCATGCTCTTTTCGGCCACCCTCCCCCCGGAAATTCAAAACTTAGCGGCACGATTTCTTCACCACCCCCTTCATGTAAGCATAGGTGGGCCCGTCGCAAAGCCCGTCGATCAGATCGAAGAACAGACGGTGGAAACGACAGCCGCGGCAAAACAAGGTTTGTTGATCAAGCATCTGCAGGAAAAAAAGGGGAAGGTTCTTATTTTCGTAAAAACGAAGGATCGCTGCGAAATTCTATTCAAGGTTCTGAACCGCGAGGGATTCGGCTGCGTTCGCCTGCATGGGGATTGTTCTCAAGGCGAGAGAAAAAAGGCGCTCGAGGACTTCAAGCAGGGGCGCCCCGCCATTATGGTCGCCACCGATCTGGCCGGCCGCGGAATTGATATCGTCGATATCGAGCATGTGATCAATTACGATCTTCCCCATAGCCGCGAGGACTACATCCACCGCATCGGCCGAACAGCGCGGGCTGGAAGATCGGGAACGGCGCTAAATTTTCTCACCCCTGGCGATATCGACGGCTATTACGCTATCATGAACAAGAAAGCCCCCAAGCGAGTAGTATTCCGGTCCCATCGCAAGAGGTAATGAATGCCCGACGACAAAAAAGATGACAATTATTGGAAGGGTAAACTTTCCCCGGAAGAATTCCAGATCACACGAAAAAAGGGGACTGAGCGAGCCTTCACGGGGGAGTACAACGCTTGTAAAGATCCCGGAACCTACCTCTGCAAGTGTTGCGGTGAGCCTCTATTTTCCTCCGATGCCAAATTCGATTCTGGGACCGGATGGCCGAGCTTCTTCAAGCCGTTGGAGAAACAGGTCGAGTCCGAAGATGATTCCAGTTTTTTCATGAAACGCACCGAAGTGCATTGCCGCAAATGCGGCGCACACCTGGGCCACGTTTTCGACGATGGACCGGAGCCCACCGGAAAACGCTACTGTATCAATTCCCTTTCTTTGAAGCTCGAGAAGAAGACGTAGAAGGATCAAGAACCGATCTTTGAGTATCGACCATCTTTACATAGATCCGCGCCATATCGACCGCATCACTGAGTGCCGTATGAAGCGCCCCTTCGCGGATTCCATAATGCTTGATGATTTTCGACGTCGAGGCGGTTCCCTGCGGCAGGACTCCGCAATCGATAAGAAACCTTGCCGCTCCCGTCACGTCGATCGTGTGGTGATGGAATCTTTGATTCATAAATTCCCAGCCAAACGTTCGCGTCAATAATGGAATATCGAGTGCACTCAAACTTTTTCCAAGAAGAATGGGGCGTTCTCCACCGAAAAATTTCTTAATCTTCGGTGAATCGAGATAGTCCGCCACTTCCTGGCGCAGTTTGGATACTGCAATACCATCGGAATTAGCCCGGCGAATAAGCCCTTCATTGTGCTCGATCACCCAGGGGTTTAACCTGGGCTTCAACTCCTCGAAGGCGGGGCACTGCACGAGCCACTCCACCCCGGATTCCTCGAGCACAAGGCCTTCTTGCACATCGATCGGAACAAATGCCAACTGAATCAGGAGGCAATCCTCGGTTAACCCAGTGGCTTCGGTATCAAGACTCAAGTAGCGATGAGTATTCGGATCGGCCATTTGAGCCAATATTCACCTAATGCTCGTCAACCGGCAAGTTCTCTGGGATTCCGAGTCCATTTGGGGTGACGACGCGTTACCGGCCGCAGACTCCTCAAGAATGGTTACTTAAATCCCTCGAGAAAAAGTAAGAGCCCAGTCTCCTGAAACAACTTTTCTTGGCGCTCGGAGTTTAAGCTTTTCAAGAATGGCCAATATTCCTTCAAGACCGCTTTCCTTTCCTTAGTTACTCTTTTCGGATCTCCCATTTCGAGTCGTGCGTCGCCAAGAGCATCCAACCTCTTCCTCATTTCCTCCAAAATCGGGACATCTTTTTCGTAGCTCATTTCGATCAAAGCGTCGGAGACGTTCCTCAGATTTCTGCGCGAGAGCCGAAACCTCTTTGGAAGTACTTTACCGAATGGCCGCACCCGTTGGAAAGATCCATTAGACTCCGGATCAAGACATTGAATTTCATCAAGTTTAGACGCGTAAGCGTTACAGATTTTTTCCGCCCACGCAAATAGGGGGCCGCCGCCTGAATAACTAGCGTAAGCGACCTTCTCGAGCCATTTACCGTCCTTGTCTTTAAAAATATAACAGTCCCAGTTATAGAGCTGCGTTGGAAAGCATACAGCGCTGCTTGTGGCTGCGGGTGTTCCGCTAGCTTCAATCCATGCAAAAGGGTAATCCCACGCATCCTTCTTGGGGATGTATTGGTAGTCTTTATCATAAAGAGTTATCGTCCGCGCTCCGGCCGCGGTATCATCTACGACGCGCTTTTCCACCGGTTTAGCCGCGTAAGCAGCCAAAAAATAGGATTGGAACCCTTTGAGCATGAATTCTCTTTTGATACGACAGTAGATTCCTTTTTTTCGTACCGACTGAACGTATGGTTTTTCTCGGCTCACTTTCACATACCTTTCGGTCACTGGAATGCTCGCCATAAAGCAATACCCCCCAAGCGCCTCGAAATAAGTGGGCTCACCCAGAATATCTAAAGACCCGAAAAGAAGACCCTCTTCAATTTTCGAGTAATCACTCCCAATGATGGGTAACTTCCCCCACCAACCCAGGTCTTTTTCTTTCAAAGGAGATTGGTCGTCACCAAAGGGCGCTGGGAACCATTGGATTTCATATTCTCCCACACGATTTGTTTCCCGGAATTCAGATATAGTGTTCCCCGTGGCTTTCAGATAATGCTTGTTATCGAAACGCCCTTGCAAAAGACTTTCTGGCAAAAGGGAGGGGGGATTTTCAGCATATTTAAGAGCACGACAAAGGAACTTGTCTCCCAAAAGTCCGCAAACTTGATTATTTCCCAATGACAGAGAGTTCGCCTTGGCGAGTTCAGGATAGTACGAGACTCTTTTATCCTTCCATGACCAGCAATAGAGCATGTTGTCATCTTGAGCACATTGCCCTTTTTCGGAGGAAACGATCTGAGAGATAGGTCCGATGTCGTAAAGAAAGTCTAAGGACTCCGTTTCTCCCGTTGGCCCAAGACAAAAAAGCTCCTTATCCTGGACTGCACAAAGATGCGTGAGTCCACCCGTGACGGAGGCGACGTGACCTGGCGCCGGTAAGCACATTAGAAAAAAGGCCAGGTACATCACTTTTTCATTCCAACTATTCATTTTCGTTCCTCCCTTAACTCGATTCCAATGATAAATAAAATCCCACAATCAACCCCATCAGGCCCGGCGTTTTAGTCTTCGGATAAGCTGCCATCCGCTCGAAATATGTCTTATGACGCTTTAGCATGTTACCAACAGCGCTAATCTCCATCGGATGAGGATCGGCTGCGAACTCACCAAGCGCAGCAACGATAGTATCAAGGGTGGCCTTATCATCTTTGCGCGGTAGAAATTTCCTATGGGAGTTCAATGCGGTGATCAATAACAGCACAGACATCTCCGCCCTCTTTTCATCCGGTGAAAAATCTTGGAGTGATTTAATTCCATTAGCCAAATTCATAATGGTAAGTTGGCGCAAAAAATTCGTGGGAATATCGTTTCGAAAGTTTGGGATTTCTACATTTTCTAAAACTGGCCTAAGTAAATTAGCAAAAAAAAGTTCAGTCCCTGGCTGGCCCGCGAGAACCTCTTTCGCCTTGGCCAACACGGCTGCGTCTCGGTCATATAGCAATTCATCAATCCTTCCCAAGGTGTCTGCCAGAAAAAGGTCTGAGAAATCAAAATAGCTCATCAGTGTGATCGATCCCCTCACGCTAAACGGCTGGTTTGTCTCTCCAGCTTTCGTACATCGAATAGTTCCAGTATTTGTCACCAAACAGATCTCCTGTCCCACCATAACAGGCTTCGAGATGTCCGTTGGGGGTAGCGCAATAGTGGTGAGTGCGTTTTGACAAAGAGTTTCATTGGGATAACGACGAAAGCATTTTGAATCCGGGGCCCTTGCTGTCACCCCACATTGGATCGTCCGTTCATCCAAAGAACGAATACAAAAAGCTCCGTGAGTGTCCGAAAAGATCGGAGAAATATCCGCTGAGAGATTTCCTCTAAAAAAGGTGGAGAATTTCGGATGTTGAGGAAGGCCCTCCAGCCCCTCCTCCAGCCCAGTGAGATCGGAGCAGGAAAAATGGCCTGTAAAGACGGGCTTCTGTGGTTGAACGCAGAGCGAATTTCCAACAATTAAGGGTTTTACGTCTGGTGCCAGACCACTGACCGCGTAAGACGCCTTTTCTTTGCCGTTGATTCTCCCCGTACAAAGCAAGCGAGTTGCGGCTGCATCTTCAAAACGGCAGGTAAATGACGCTCCCACCAAAGAATCGCTGGTTGCTAACCCCGTTATTGGTGCAAAAGTGTGTTCGACGCAGGAGACTCTCCCTGATTTTTTTCCGCAAGCGTGGTTTTCTGTGACGTGGATATTACTAATCTCTGTAAACTCCGGGTGGGAATCTAATATCTCGGGGGCTCCCCATTTCCAACAATGCAACGCAAGCGAATCGCGAACACATTGAACCGAATCAGTTGAGAAGGTGGCTAGGGGAAGAGTGAACTGTGGAAGCCTTTCCTTCGCTAACGGAACTCCCTTTTCCCAGCATTTGAACCCATCGGCATCGATCGCACATACTCGATTGGTACCCCCCGTAAAGTGAAGCCACTTAGCGACGGCGCCATAAGCTCCGCTCGGCTGCAATATTAGAAACACGGAAAAGAGCAACTTCACGGATATTCCACCTTCAGCTCGTCAATTCTGTTTTCCACCTGACGCAGTGTCTTTTTGAGCGCGATCGTTTTTTCTGAATCTATATTAAGAAGAATCGCCCAGTCGTCCTTATAGGAACTACGTAAACGGGCGACATCCGAGGAATAGATCACTCGCCATTCGAGTTTCATTAATCTTGCAAGAAATCCCAGTTCCCGAAACAGCGACTTGGTGGATTCCTTCTTAATGAAGGGGGCCAGGGATAAGAGGCTAGCTTCCATAGTAGTCGCGTAAGCCTGAAAGTCGGCCGCGCTTTTCGAGTCCGGTTCATCGCCCATTGCGATCTCGACGCTAATCAGTTTAGGATCCTTGCGTTTTACGAAATAATCTTCGACGGAGTGAATGGGCTCAGTACTCAACTTTCCCTTTCCCACCCTCTTGAAGAAGAAGGGAATCTTTATTGGGGTAAAACGGGTCCGGTTCTTCACGCCAGCGAACCATTCTTTGAGAGGGGAATGGTACAGTTTTGTTTTTCCCTCTGAATAATCATTGCGATCGATGGTCAATAAACAGTCCGTTTTCAAATCTAGAACCCCGCCTCCGACACCGTCACCACCACCAACCCCATCGCCTCCGCCCACTCCATCTCCCCCGCCAATCTTGAAAGTCGCTTCTGTCCTTTTGCAATTTGAAACCTGGAATTGCAGACCTTGCGTATGGAAGATAGTTTCTCTTCTCGCCTGCTCCTCAGGATTCCACATGAAGTAAGGGCGATACTCTGAAGGCAGGAAGAAATATTCCGCAAGCCATTCTGAGACCACATGGCTAGGCAATAGAATAGGTTGGTTTTCGACCACCTTTGATTCCGGTGAAAAGAAGGCCACCTCCGATTCATCGATGGAAACCAACTTTCTTAACTGACGCGTTAAGAACCCGTACACCAGGTCGCCTCCCGGTGAAAACACAGGCCCCCCGCTCATACCGAACTCCGCGAACCCCATTCCCAATAGAACTACCTTACTCAGAAGGGGAAAGCCGTGGAGAGACGTTTGTGGAATCAGAACATAACCCCTTTTGTTATGGATGAGTTCTGTTTCGGTAAAGGAGGCAAATCCCGTAATCACGACCTTCTCATTTTCTTCGAAGAGATGATCCTTCGCGAGCACTTCGAGAGTGGGAAGATCCGTCGACGGGTATCCCGGGGGGTCTACTTCGTATAGCGCGAGATCATTTCCCGCTTCCGCCGCCAAAAATCGCAGTTTCTTTCGCTCTAGGTTAATATCTGAAAATTCTGCGCAATAATCGGTGTTCTCACGAAGTAAGACGGCGTGGCCTGCCCCCAATACGTATTCTTTGTTATCCCGTTGAAAGCGAAACCCACTTCCTTTCCACTTGAGATCGGAGGTCTCGCAAAGGCCTGAATGGGTCTTTACGATCGCAAGATCCGAAATAGGTACGGCAATCACCGGAAAGGCAACTATCAACGCGAATAAGGCGATATGTCTCATAATGAGGCCTCCAAGACTTTTGAATGATATCTGGTATGTCTTCCCTTTCCCTCGCGATCGACCAACCCCTTTTCGATCCAACTGGAAAGAATACGATTCATGCTGCTTCGTGGTTTCTTGAATTTAAGTTCCAATTCATTACGACTTTGAAAGCCCTGCCAAACGGGCCGTGGAACCACCCCGGCCACCAAGCGCTCTGCAGATGAGCTAGAAACTAATTTTTTAGAATTTGGAAAGTATCCCGACATCTGCGCCTCATGCGGCCTTCGTTTAAAATCGCAGATACACCAATCACCCTCTCCGATAACGAAACCCGCCTTCACACGAAACGTGAAAGTTTCCGGCATTATTTTCTTGAGGCGCGAAAGCAAATTAGAGACCTTGCCACCATGGTCCAAAAAATCGAACCGAGAAATGTCGAAGACATGCCTTGAAAATTCCTCCAAACTTACAGTGCCCCTTTTCTTTAGGAGGTCCAACGCAAGGACCGCGGATTTGGAAATATGATTTCTTCCCTGCCTATCAGTAATTTGATGAAGCGTAAGATCAATGAGGATAATCCTAGCAGGAAAATTCGATGGGACTTTATCTATCAAAGAACGCAAGGACTCTACGAGAGAAGCAAGACACGTGGGCGCCACTTTGTTGGAGGAAAGAGCAGACTCTATCAATGAACGAAAGAGTAGCTCATCGGAACTCCATAAGGGGCTACTCTTGAGATTAAAAAGATACTCGTCAGATTTTGCTATATCTCCGTCTCGCAATGCGACAAACAATTGGATAAAGAGATATTCGTACTGGAGCAAGGAGTAGCCGGGATTTTCCTTTGATTGGAATAGGGACAAGACTTCTTCGATCTTTGCCTCGCTTTTCGAATCGAAGAGACCAACCCAGCTGAGAGCATTTCGAATGAGATAATAGTCTTCCCAGGTGGTACGGTGGGACCAATCTAAGTCCAAGTTTTCCACTAGAACCGCGACTTTGAGAAACGGAAACTGATTCGGAGCGCAAAGCCATTTCCAAACCCACGAGTAGAGGCGATCCACATGCTCAGATGGCTTGATAATCCTCAGATCATCGGGATGAAAAATACCCGCTAATGTTCGAAAACGGTAAGCACAGTAATCGATGGTACAACAAGCCCCCGCCAACTCACCCAGAAACTCCCCGCCTGTATCGGCACGATAGCCGGCGTGGTAAGGAAGCGACTGAAGCCATTCAACGTAATAGGTGGGCTGCTCGACGCCTGAGCCAGCCCCCTCCAAACCTATCTCGATCGCCTTTCTGATCTCGCCCTTACGAAAAAACAGCCTTTGCTTCAACGCCTTGAGCTGAGATAGGACTTTTGAAACTGTCTTCTTATCCTTTATACCCGATAGAAGGGTCTCGATCTCCTCTAGTTTGTCATTATAAGGAATCCCCAGGTTCTCTTTGCACAAAACAATGTTGGTCTTCGCGCAGAGTTTCTGAAAAATTGTGGGAGCTTGTCTCTCCCATTGAACCAAACTCTCAAATGCCGAGTAGTACTCACCACGACCAAAATCCAACATTGCCTTTTCGTATGAGTAGTAACAATGACTCATCAAGTCTATTTGTCTTGAGTTTCTTTCGACCTTTTCGAGCATTTCTTTCGAGTAATGATGGGCTTTGTTCGACCTCGCTAAAGAGGAGCTGAGCAGAAGAAGATCAACAATACTTTCTCGGTTTGGGGATTTTAGCAACAATTGCACTTCCGCCTCAGAGAGGCTTCCAAGCGGGATTTGTAGTTCCTGTTTGAGCTTCGACAAGAGAGGGAGACAAGTATCGAAGTCATGATTGATCTTTAGCTCCCATGCTCGATCAATTTCCGCCGCAAGCTTAAGGGACGATTTTTCCCGTGTGGGTGCCACTTCAATTCTCGAACTCAACGATTTTCTTGTTACCGAACTTGTCTAGGTAGATATCGTTCAGGCCCTCGATCTCCAGAACAATGATGTAGGGAACAGTAGCTGTGGAGGGGACTTTACGAAACTCCTCATAGAGCTCATTCCGGATCGCAACACTTACTGTAAGGGCTTCATCAAAGGTCTTGGGAACATCTCCTTCATTGGCCTCGGCGGCTGCGATCACGTCCGCCACTCTATTTTTTACTGATTCAATTTTATTCTGAAAACCTCGGGCGACATCGTGCCGTTCTAGGTCCATTAAAAGACTGAGAATATTGGTAAATGTCGATAGAGTGTGTTGAGTAATGTAGATTTTTTTCAGGCCTTGGTTTTGGGCAATTTTTTCGGTGAATCGGAGTAATTTATCTAGAAGAAAACCCGTTTTCCTTGAGGAGATTTCCGAAAAATAGGCTTTGTGAGCCCGGTAATTGTAAATGAGATTTTGAAATTCTTGGAAAGTCTCCGCATGACCAATTCCTTTTTCCTTGTCCTCAATTAGATCGAAGACTCGTTTCGAGCTTCCTCTTAGTACGAGAAGCTTTGGCTGATCGGCTCGTTTTACAAAGCCACGGACATAGTCAATGACCCTAATCTGCCGGGAAACACAATCCCGAGAATCCATGCACTGAAACTCGGAACTCCCTTCCTCTGGGGTTGGAGGGAGATCCAATTTCAGCTCATCCCCAGAGGCCAAGCGAGAAAATAGAATCAGCCCCAACATCAAGAATGCTTGTGCTTTCATTACCAGATGCTTATGAAAACTGACACTTTGTGTCAATTCATTACTTCTCACTTCTTCTCACAACCGGTTCTTTTCTATCAAGAGCCCTGGAGGGGGAAAGGAAATGACCTCTCCCCCGAGTTACAACTACTCCAATTCTTCTTTGATCGCATAGCGCAAAGCTAGAAGATCAATGGCCTTTCTATCGAGGAATTTTGTTCTCAACAGACGGTCAATGACCGGCCGACTGTAGTTAATCGCTTCCAGCACAGCCTTTAGTTGAACGCGGACTTCGTGCTTTTCACTTTGTCCAACCGATGCGGCGTACAAACTCGATGCTGCCATTTTTACGGGCAGCATGTAGGGGACATACTCAAGCTTCACGTCGAGATGGGGCTCAATCTGCTCCACCTTCCTGATGACAGCTTCCGCTAGAGCGGAGATGATCTTCGAGTAGGCATGGTAACGAATCTCGTGCTTGTAAATATTTGGATCGAACGCATCATCGAGATCTTCTGCGATTTGCAGAGACTGAGTTACCTTAACATCGAGAACTCTCACCTCTCCACCGTCGACATGGCGAAATTCAAGGGAATGTACCACTTCATTGATCGCAACGGCATAACTTGGATCGCTGGCAGGTATTAGCAATGTTGGATGTTTACGATTTCCATTCACCCACACCTCAATTTTGGCCTGGCGATTTAACGCCTCTGCCTGAACGAACGCCGTCTTCACTTTTCGCCAACCTTTTTCTAATTCAACTACCTTGACGCTACCCGGGGGCAGATTGAACTTTCCCGATGGCACAGTCACAGTCTCGAACTTCTCTCTCTCTGTGAAAGTCTCCTCCTCCGCGCTTGCAAAACCCGGTGTCAAAAGGAAAAGGAACGCGGTCAAAAAGACCAAATTTTTAGTTACCGTTTTGAACTTCATGGAACTCTCCTTAGTTAAAAGTTTTTCCGTTGCCAGAATGGGGGGGCGAGGAGGCAGACTCAAGCAGTAAGAATATTTCTTGAGAAGAACGTGAGAAGAAAGAGGGAAAGTAGATGGATCGGTTTATCCGTTTTAGAGCTCATAATGGCGTGGCGCGAAACATCATTAGTTGTTAACGGTTGAAGACGGGTAAGGAGAGCAGTAAATTCCCAGGAATATGAAAATATTTTTCGCATTTCTTCTAGTTAACTCGATCTCTAGCGCCGCTGCGCCGACATCGATCCTCTCATTACCGCATCGAGTCGAGATACTCCCGAACGGTTTGAGAGTTTTCATGGTGAACTACCCCAGCCCGGGAGCGGTGGCTTATCAACTTCCCGTTCATGCAGGCTCGCGAAACGAAATTGAAAAGGGAAAGACCGGCTTCGCCCACTTTTTCGAACACCTGATGTTTCGAGGGACGAAGAATTTAAGTGGAAAAGAGTTTGGAAATCTCTACGCAAGACTTGGCTGCGAGAATAATGCGTGGACCGCGTCCGACATGACCGACTACCACGGCGAAGTCGCGACGGCCTATCTACCGCAGATCCTCGCTGCAGAAGCCGATCGGTTTGCGAATCTTTCGTTCGATGAAAAAGCTCTAAAAGACGAAGCGGGGGCGGTATTGGGCGAGTACAACAAGGATATCGCTCAACCTGAATTCATGCTGGAAGAAACGCTACTCGCCGCCGCGTTCAAGCAACACCCCTACGGGCATACGACAATGGGTTACCGTGAGGACGTTCTAAAATTCACGGAAAGGTATAAAGACGTTTGGCCCTTTTTTCGCCGGTACTATCGACCGAGCAATGTCGCTGTCGTCCTAGTAGGAGACTTCGATTTTGAAAAAACACTTTCGGTAATTCGCGAAAAATTTGGCGGCTGGAAAGATCCCGAGGTGGAAGAAGTAAAGATCCCCCAGGAGCCGACCCAAACAGAAGCACGCAATGCGAAAGTAATTTTGAAAAAACCGACGCAAACACGATTGGTCGTCGCCTTCAAAACCCCCGCCTTTAGCACTAAGAATATCGATTCGATGACACTGGCCGTACTGGCGGAGATGACTTTTTCCACCACTTCGGAATTTCAAAAGACCTATCGATTCGGGAAAAAATGGCTCGATGCCATCGACGCTGGCCCCAATGAGTCTTTCGACCCCGGGCTTTGGAGCATTTCGGTGCGGCTCGCGGAGGCGGGAGAAAAACACAGAGCGGAAATCTTGAAGGCTATCGACCAGGAAATAGAGAAGCTAAGAAGCCAACCACCCAAACCCGCACGCCTGAATGCTACAAAGAAGAGGTTTCGAAATGCCGCCCTCACGAGCTGGTTCTCTTCTCCGGAAGCCCTGGCGGGAAGAATCGCTTGGTACACGACACATGAATCAGATTTGGGCGTACTGGATCGTATCTTCGATCGGTTGGATCAGGTAACTCCCCTCGGAGTGCAAACCTACGCGAAGAAACATTTACTCGCGTCCGCAAAAACGACCGTCAGCTTGGAAGGAAGTGGCAAGTGAGGATCTCTCTCGTATTTTTCGGCCTGGTGAGCCTTTACGCCTACTCCGCTGTCGCCCCCACGCAGTTTCTGCCGAAAGGGGAAACGGGGCTTCCCATTACGACGATCAATCTCACCTTTCGCGTGGGATCGGCCGATGATCCCACCGATCAGGCGGGTGTTGCATTTCTCACGGGTAGAATGCTTCGCGAGGGGGGCGTCAAAAAAATGAAAGACTTGCCCGCACGCAATCGCGCTCAGATCGAGGACTTTCTCTATCCCTACTCTGCACACATCGATGTCTCCGTGGAAAAGGAACAAACTTCTTTCACGGTAACTATGTCCGCCAAAGAAGCGATGCCACTTTTCAAGGTGCTGGTCCAAATGCTCCAAACCCCGGCTTGGGACCCGAAGGAATTCGCTCGTATCAAGGCCGAAACGTTGGATGGCCTTACCCAAAGAATGCCCAGGGAAGATCAGGAGGAGCTCGGAAAGGCCGCACTTGATCAAGCAATCTATGGAAAGAATCACCCTTACGGACATGTGGATGAGGGTACTGTTGCTTCGGTAAAGGCGGTAAAGCTCGAGCAGGTAAAGAAGTTTTTCACACAGAGCTACACTCTGAATCGACTCAGCGTGGGGCTCGGCGGAGTCGTGGACGAAGACCTGAGAGCTTTTTCGAATGGCGCTTTTTCATTTCTCTCGGAATCGCCTTCGATAAAAACGGAGATTCCTTTCCCTGAACCGATGAAGGGAAGACAACTTACTATCGTCACCGGCCCCTTTGAATCCACGGGCATTCATTTGGGCCAAGCAGTTTCTTTCAATCGCGGAAATCCTGAGTTCGCATCAATGTATCTTGCGGCCACTGCGTTTGGAAAACACCGCTCCTTCGTAGGAAGGCTCATGAAGAGCGTACGCGAAGTCCGCGGGCTGAACTACGGGACCTATTCCTATGTAGAAGACTTTCCGAATGGCGGCCAGCAACTCGTCCCGCCGACGCAAAGCGCGCGCAGTCGTCAGGCATTTACCGTGTGGGCACGCCCCACGCCGGTTCCGAATGGCTGTTTTCTTTTGCGGCAAGTCTTGCGCGAAGTAGACAGCCTCACCACGGAAGGGCTTACTCAAGCAGAGTTCGAGTTAGGCCAAAGTCATCTCGTTGGAAGTCTTCCTCTTCTCTCGGCAAGCCTCGAGCGAAACTTGGGCGAGCAAATCGATAATGCGTTTTACGGAACCTCGGCACCTCTTGTTCCGCAACTCGAAGCACTAAAATTACGGGATGTGAATTCCGCTCTAAAGCATCACCTCACACCCAATTCAATTCACATTGTGGTAGTCACACCCGATGCGGAAAAATTCAAGGAAGCGATTTCAAAACCGCGTTGCGATATTCAATACGCCGCCGGAATCGAAAAACCCGATGAAGTGAAAGCCGAGGACGAAAAGATCGCGACCTATCCTGTTCACATCGCACCAGCCAACATCAAGGTAATCACCGCCGAATCCGTCTACCAATAGGTACGGCATACCTTTGTGAAGGTAAAATTTTCACGGCCCGGACTGAACCTCTGCAGACAATCCATTTTCAACGGAGAATTTTACCAACACTTTAGATTCTCTTTGGCCGCTTCCAGAGCTAGCGAATAGCGGAATCATGAAAATCCTTTTCCACACCTCTTCGTTTTTCACGGAGCCGACTATTTCAAATGCCATTTTCACTGAGCGGGGCGCGGCAACGCTTGTCTTCTTGTACGGAGTGATGAAATAGGGACTGTAGGCGATTCTTCGTACCGGAAAAACACGAGCTCTGAAAGCATCCGAAGGGGGGATACGAAGAACTACGTCGCTCGGATTACTCTCGTAAATGTTGCCTTGGACGGTGGCATTTAACTCCAAGACTCCTTAAAATTCGTAACGTTTTGCAGGGCCCCCTGCTTTCTTTCAATTTGAGACTTCGTAATATTCACCGATGTGATCTCCCAGACTTCGATGGGGTCCTCAGCGATCGGAACAATGGTAAACCCCTCGGGTAATTCATTAGAAAAACCTGGCCGGGGAACGAACGACAAAAATAACAACCAGATAATCGTCCTTTTAATATTCTTAGTTTTCATACGGGCTGACCTCTCCAATTGGGAGGTGACTTAACAAGTTTCAAGGCCTCAATCCACAATTCTCAAGAATTCCCCATGAGGTTCTGGTTGCGCACCTTGAAACCAGGCTAGGAATTCCTTGAAAGGAGGCGGCCCAGAAAACCGTCAGACTTCCCTACTCCCCGATACAAGGTCAGGCGCTTGCCCTCCTGCTGGCCGGCTTTGAAAGACTCGCGATCGCGGTACATTCCGCTCCTGCCGAAAGAAGCGAGCCGGGGATAACGGTCGCGCACGAAAGACGTCAACCGAGGATCTTCTTTGATCTGAAGTGCAAGAGAGTCGGACTCTACCGCGGGCACCTCCAATTTTTTTCGAAACTCGGTAAGAAGGCCCAAGAAATAGGACGATTTCCCCCGGACAGAAGCTCCCGTCTCAGAGCGGAAAAGCTTCCAGCGTAATTGAATTTGATTCCACAGAAAATGATAGACATACTCAGCCATATCTACATTCGTTCGAGTCCCGAGAATCTCTATCATTTTGAACGTGGTATTAGCTTTCGCATCGAACCGACTCGCATGGATCACGCGCACAAAAAAATAATCATTCAAAATGGAGGCAATCAAGAAGTGATGCCGCTCCATTCTCTTTTTTCCAGAAGAGATCTCCCGGCTCACATAATCCCGTCTGATTCCACTCTCTAGAGTTTCCAAATTATGGCGCGCATAAAGTTCCTGAACTTTTTTCATCGCAGCGGTCGCTTCATGTTGGTTCGAGGAGCCCGCCAAGGCCAACAACTTTTCCACCCTGCCCTGCAATCGCGCTCTTTCGGGATCGGCAAAGGCCTCTCGCCAGGCCTCAAGCGGAAGGGAAGGATCGGTAACCGACTGACACGCCCAATCGGCAACTCCAAATCGCTGGCAAGCCAAGCGAAATAGCGGGCCGTGGCCTTCGTCGGAAAGGTCTTTCTCAGTCACCCACTGATGAGCCATCTCATGCTTTAAAATCTCGAGCACCACTGCCCAGGGTTGGGTCTCGATAAGGCGCTGAGAAAGAGTCAGGGTGCGGGTCACCGGGTCCCATTGCCCCCACCTACTTTTTTCATTATTCACGCGAATGACAGGACGCCGCAGTTTGGAGCGATAGGCGAAGCAGAAATGCTCGTATTCCCTTTCAAGTTGGGTAACCCAGGCGCGAATTTGTTCAGGGGCATTCATGAGAATGTTATAGTTTGTCCTGAATAGGAGGGCGGATGTCAAAATTTGTTTGGTTTCCAGTAGGGCTGCTCCTTGCACTTCCCTCTTTTGCAGAAGTCCATGCAAAAGGCCTCCTTTTTCGAAAACACACCGCACCGGAAGTGGTAGCAATTCCGGGAAACCTCGACATCCATGACTTTAGACTTATCGATAAGAGTCGAGGAGACCGAGAGATTCCGGTACGCGCCTACGTCCCCAAGGGAAAGGGCCCCTTCCCTACGGTTCTTTTTTCTCCTGGACTCGGAGGATCTCGAGAGACATATGTTTATCTCGCGATCGCCTGGGCAGCGGCCGGTTATTTAGTTTTGATCCCCACCCACGCCGGCAGCGCCACGGACGATATGAATACACTGGGAGGAAATCTCATCGGAAAAGGCATCAAGGCCGTTCGGATCGTTTCTGATCAACGAAACTGGACGAACCGGGTGCAGGACATGCAATACCTTCTCGCCCACACTCAAGAAGTGGAATTTCTCGCGGGAAAAATAGACAAGGAGAAAATTGCCTTGGCCGGCCATTCCTTTGGAGCGCAAACCGCCTTAGCGGGAACAGGCGCTAAAATTCATCTCTCTGGAAAAGAAAATCCCTCGCTACTGATTCCAGAAGCTAAAATTGCCATCGCAATTTCTCCCCAAGGCGAAGGGAGAATGGGATTTAAAGATGATTCTTGGAGTGAGCTCTCTAAACCCACGCTCTTTATCCGAGGAGAAAGGGATGCGGGGATCTTCGGAGACGCCCCGGAAACACGAGATCACCCTTTCCAACATGCGCCCTCCAACGGAAAAATGTACCATGCGCTGATCCCAGGGGAACACGCGACCCACATGTTCTTCGTCGGAGACGGGGTAACAGCAAAAGCGAAAGAGTCGGTGAAAGACGTGGAGGAGCTAACCCTTACCTTTCTGAACAAGTTCCTGAAAAAGAACTCTCCCACCGAAATCGCGACAGAGGGAACCCGCGAAGGCCGCGTCGTTCTTAAAACAAAGTAACACCCGCCTGCCAAAATACGGCTGTATTCCAGTAGTCATCAGCGAATCCACTGAGAAAAACCCCTGGCCTGCCGGCTGCACTGAAAGGCCGCGGAGGTCCGCATGAGTAAGCTCATTTCTTGCCTGATTCTTTTTGTTGCGTTAAGCGCCTTCGCCGAAGACATTCAGATTTTGAAAATGACAACCCACGGACGAAAGTGTCGGGGTCAGGATGTTCAACTCCTCCAAAATGGTAACGCTTTTTCTCTGCTCTTTAATCGCTTCGCAATTGAACTAAACGCAGGCGAAAGCACGAACGGATACGCGGAAGTGGAAACTTGCGTTGTCACCTTGGATATCAGACTTCCCGCGGATCGCTGCCTCGAGCAGGTCGATCAAGTCTTTAGTGGCGGAATTTTGAAAAGCTCTCGCTCTCGCGGAAGCCTTCTCATCGCCTACAATATTCACGGAGTTTACGGGCAGGCCCTAAAACAGTGGCGCTTGAATAACCCTATTAACCCCGAGGATGCGGACTCGATCTTCTCAATCAATTTCTCAAAACGCCCACGGCCATCCTGTATTAAAGGCCGGGTCCGGTACACGGCTTTAATCATCATGGAAGCATTCCGATATTCTTTGGCAAACGATCACTTTCTCTCCCAAATCGACTCAAATGATGCCGAGCTGTTCCTGCGGCTACGCTAACCCTGAATCTGCGAGCGCAAGCGAAGCAGTCTCACTGTCCTAAGATCGAATGCACATGATTGCTTCGGGCTTCGCCCTCGCAAGTACGGAATTATTTCTTCTTCGCAGCGGGAGTAAATCGCAGACAAACCGAATTGATGCAATACCTCTTCCCCGTCGGCTTAGGTCCATCATCGAAAACGTGGCCTAGGTGGGCGCCACAGCGGCTGCATTTCACTTCCGTACGGTGCATCCCGTACGCATTATCATCGGTAAGAGTGACCTTATCGACGGCAACGGCTTGAAAGAAGCTGGGCCATCCAGTGCCGGAGTCGAATTTTGCCTCCGAAGAAAAAAGTTCCTGGCCGCACGAAGAGCAAACAAATGTGCCCTTCTCGGTGAAGTGAGCATACTTACCCGTAAAAGGACGCTCGGTCCCGGCCTCGCGGCAGACGGATATTTCTTCCGGCGTCAGTTTTGTTTTCCAATACTCGAGAGGTTTTGTTTTCAGATCTTCTGCTGCAAAAGCGGAAACAAAAAATAATATAAGAAAGGTCATTTGCGTACTTTATACCCGATTCCACGCACCGTCACGATGCGGCCTCCTTCTTCTCCCAATTTTTTTCTCAGCGTCATCACATGCACATCAATATTTCGTTTTACTAGCTCACTTTCATTTCTCTCTAATCGTTTTAAGAGCTCTTCTCGTGAAAAGGCCTTACCGGCATCCCTTGCCAATTCCCAAAGAAGATCGAATTCAGTCGCGGTAAAAGGAACCACTTCTCCGTGCACCCTTACTTCGCGGGTTCGTAAGTCCATCCGAATGCCGCCCACATGCAGATCATTCAAAACGGGATCATTCAAATTAGGCCCAGACCGCCGAAGGACCGCGCGAATACGGGCAATCAATGTGCGGACGCTAAAAGGCTTCGCCACATAATCGTCGGCGCCGAGCTCAAGCCCAAGAGTAACATCGGCCTCCTCCGAATGAGCCGTCACCATGATGATCGGAATCGCTTTGGTTTTGTCTTCTTCACGCAGCCGCTTACAGACTTCAATCCCATTCATTTGAGGCATCGTAATATCGAGAAGCACCAACGAAGGTTGAAAGGAATGCACGGCATCCAGACCCGCCTTCCCATCGGCGGCCCACTTCACCCGAAAGCCCTCCCTCTCCAGCCGTGCTTGAACCATCTCAGCTATCGCGACATCATCTTCGACGATTAGAATTTTCTCAGCGGCGGCCATAAACTAAAATTTGTTCCTTGAAATGAGAAGTCACCGATCTCTTATCGGTTGGAAATTCCGAAAGAAATAGACGAAATAGACCGATAAGAAAACATGGCCGCCCGCCCTGCACTACCAGCCCTTTTGCCGTTGACCAAACGCGTCGCTTCTATCGCGGGTGGAGCCCTAATTCTGCTCAGTTGCTCGGCTCGGCCCTTGTTCGCAATGAACGTAAAGGACGCCTTTTCTTTATTCCTCTTAGGCATCGCTATCTTGAGTTTGCATTGGCCCATGGCCAAGTATCATCAGTTTCTGGGACGCAGCATTGGAATCAGTCTTTTATTAATTAGTGGAGGAACTCCTTGGGCCATTCGTTTGCTGGACGCGAGCCTTCTCTTTCTCCCCAGTCCCTCTTCGAAAAAATATTGGCTGGGACAGCTTCTGATTTTGACCGCGGGAAGCATGGGTTTCTATCAAGCACTAAACTATTCGCTCGAAATGAAAGGCGAGTCCGTCTTTCAACCCCACATGCCGCTAGCAACTCTCTCCGGAGTTCTCCTCTCCGTGATTGGCTTATTCTGTCTCAATCCCCACCGTGGAATTATCGGGCTTCTTACAAAATCTAGCGCCGGGGGCATGCTGGCGAGAAGGCTTCTTCCCTGGGCACTTGGAATTCCTCTACTTCTCTGGTGGTTTCGAATTTACGGTCAGGCCCATCACTTTTATTCGGAAGAGCAAGGCTTCGCGCTTTTCTTCACGCTCACCCTGGTGACCCTCGTGATCCTGATCACACGGACTGCGCTGCGATTACACGACATGGATTCTCAGCGCGCAAAATCTGCCGAAGTAATCGAGACCCATCGAAAGGCGCTCCTTTACTCCTCGAAGATGTCGGCCCTCGGAGAGATGGCGAGCGGAATTGCACACGAAATCAATAATCCTCTTTCTGTCATTTATGGCGAAGCCGAAGGCCTGCGCGAGCTTGCGACCGCTAAAAAACTCAACTTCGAAGAAGTAGCGCGGCTTGCGACAAAGATTGAAGCGACGACCGAGCGTATCTCGCGAATCGTGAAGGGTTTGAGAACTTTCGCTCGCGATTCCCGCGAGGAGCCTTTTGTATTCGTGCCCCTCTATCAAATTCTCGAAGATACACTGGCTTTCTGTCGTGAACGTTTCAAAATTCACAAGACCCAGCTGGAAGTCGCTAAAATTCCCCTTTCCTTGCAGATTGAGTGTAGGCGGGTCCAACTCTCCCAAGTTTTTCTGAACCTTCTCAACAACGCTTTCGATGCCGTTCACAATCAAGAAGATCGTCAAGTTCGAATTGATTGGAAAGAGATCGGCCCCGACATCGAACTTCAAGTTAGTGACAATGGCCCCGGCATCCCTGAAAAAATTCGAGACAAAATATTTCAGCCTTTCTTTACGACGAAGGAAGTGGGAAAGGGTACGGGCCTTGGTCTCTCAATAGCAAATGGAATTATCGAGGCCCACCAGGGGTCACTCCGGGTCGAAACCCCACCGACGGGAAATGGATCGGTCTTTAAGGTACTCCTGCCCCGAGTACAGGCGAAAGATCAGAAGAAAGCGGCCTAATCCGCCCTTTCAGCCATATTAATCACCGTATCTAGCATGATATTTCTGGACTGCTCTTCGATATACTTCAGCTCAGCCCGGAAGTCTCCGGCGGTAAAATACCGGATGTAGCCATCCGAATTTAAAAACCACTGCGAAATTACCCCCCCTGCGACCCTGGATACGCTCACGTTTACCGTACGCCCACTGGCCAGAACGTCCTCGACATTCACTGGAAACTTAATGGTGGAGGGAGTAGGAATTGTCCCTCCTTCAAGAAAAAATTCTTCAAGGCCGTCTTTTTCACGCGTTTCAAACTTCTGTTCCGCGTAGTACCCGAAGCCCGTTAGAAACCCCAAAAGTTCCGGACCCCGTACCGAGATTAGTCCTCGCATGGGGGAACTCTCAATTTCATCCTCCTCCGGCAAGGGTTTGTCCGTCTTTATATCGTAAGGAATGAGATCAAGAATGAAGTAAAAGCCCCCATGCTTATTCGCATACTGTTTCGCATGAAGGATGGAGCTCCGTAACTTTTCAAACGTAGATTTGAGTTTGCTTGAACTTTTTTCGGCCACCTGACAAGAGCCATTCGATATATACCAAACCTCCTTCGCGGCCGTGCCCTGAATTACCCGCTTCTCGGTCTTTTGAGCGGTACAAGGACCGCAAAGAGAAACAGCGTCAATCCACGAGCTGCGCGCCGAGATCGTATGCTTCTCCTGCGCCTCAACGGCGGATGCCTCCCCCTCTTGCTGGAGAGTTTTTAACTTCTGCTTTTCCGCATCCAAAGCGACCCGTTTTTCCTCCAGGGTCTTTCGGCATTCCGGATTCTCCATCCGGGCCGCAAAAAACTCGCGAGAGGTTTTTCCACCGGTAAGAACCAGATCCACACCGGGTTCCGGAATTTTCGGCTTGTCCAAAGCGGTGGCGGAAGTTGAAACCAATACCCAACCCAAAACTACAAATAAACGCATCTTTCGGCTTATAAAGGGTAGTGGTTTAGAAGCCAATCTTTAAAGCTACGCGCTAATAACACCTTAGATCCTCGAATCGTGGTACGTGGAAAAAGCCGGTACATTCGAAGCATTAGCCGTCCATTCCAGGTGGGGAAAACCTCGGCCTCCCCCCGGGCAAGTGCAGCCAAAATCTCCCGGGCGACAGTATTCGGAGAAACGAGTGCCCACTCGAGCCATTTGGGAAAACCAAGAGTCTGCCCCTTTGCCAAAATCGACGTATTTACGAATCCAGGAGAGACGAGACTAAGTTTCACGGAGGAACCCGAAAGACGGAGCTCTTCTCTCAAAGCGCGAGTGAAACCTACTACCGCATGTTTGGTGGCTACATAGGCAGACATGAAAGGGGGGGCCAAATGCCCTGCAACGGAAGCAACATTTACAATTCTTCCCTTCCCACGACTCTCCATATCTTTGAGAGCAAGACGAGTTCCCTTCACCACGGCTTGCAAATTAATTTCAATCACGCGATCAAATTGCTCCCCGGTAAGTTTCTTGAATTCCCCAAGCCCAGAGACACCGGCATTATTGATCCAAACATCCACCGGAGAGGCCTCTCTAAGAGCTCTTTCCAAGGTAGTCTCCTCGGAAACATCTCCGACGACAGGATGAACTTTTTGCCCAAGCTTGCGAGCTTCTCTTTCCCACGCAACAAGGCCGATTTCATCGAGGTCCACCGCCCAGACCTCCGCACCCGCTTCCAATAGCTTTTCCCCGAGCGCTCGCCCTATCCCGCCGGCCGCTCCGGTGATGACGACTCGCCGTCTTTGAAAGGCCTTACCAATTTTGCTCATCGATCCACTCCGCCCCCTTTGGGGTCACAAGTAAAATCTCTTCGAACTTCGCCCCGAAATATTGGGTTCCCAAATGAGGTTCGATCGCCCAAAGCCCTACCCAATCCCCTTCGAACTGCGGACCAAGAAGTTGGCCGAAAAGGCCCCGCGACGTCAGCTCCCAATAAGATTGCCACCCGAAATTCCAAAATTTGAAACGCCTGGCCTTTTCAGAAGTCCGGTGCACCCGATGGCCCAATACGGAAAACGGGTATTTCTGGTGGATATTCTCGTAACCCTTTTCTTTGATTTTATCGTCGATAATACGCCAGAGATCCCCACCCAGAATCCATTCGGGAATTCCCGCTCGAAGTTCCTCTAAAAAAGCCCGCGCGCGTTGAAACTCCGGATTCGAGCCCAAGCTCGCCGTGTAGCCGATATCGCAGATAAAACCTTTGAAGACCGGCGCAACATCCAAAATGAAAACTTCGCCTGGCAGAATAATTCTCTTGGAAGGCGAGTACTCGGCATAGGTCCGAATTCCGTAGAACCGCGTTCTTTCCCCGAACCAGGCAAATGGGTGATGGAAAAATCCGTTTACTCCGTGGTCGCCCAGGTAGGTGCCGACGAGCTCGGCCGCCTGCTTCTCTGTCCAGCCTTCGCGGATCATCGCCCCCACTTCTTTTACCGCTTCCTGCGCTAACCGCTGTGCCGAGCGAAACCCAGCGACGGTCTCGGCGTCGGGGACCGAATTCACGGGAGGAGCATATCTTCGGAAAAGGGGAAGAGCGGTGACTCGTGAAGCTCTACGAAGAAAGGGCTCCAATCTCAGATCTGTTCTCAAAAAACTCCCCTAGAAGCCGGTTCACCCGTTGAGGGTCAACCCGGTGCAGCCAATGATTACCTGGGAGTATACGGCAGGTAAAGTGCGCGGCGAAAGGTCGAAACTCTTCGTAATTGGGAGGAGCCAGAAAGGCGTCCTTTTCCCCCCATAAGACAAGAACCGGGCAATTTACCGATGGAACGGGATTGCGAAGTGCCCGAGGCAACTCTTTCGCAAATTCACGGTACTGCTGGAGCGGAGCTTCAAGACACTCCTGGACCTGTTCCTTCTGCAAAGCAATCGATTCCGGAATCTCGCCCAATTGATGGGCTACTCGTAAGAGTGTCTTTGGAAAAAATTTTACGGCGAGCTCAGGAACCCGTGGCATCTGGAAAAAATAGATGTACCAGGATTTGAAAAGTTGATGGGGCCGATTGATCCGCCGGGCCATCACAGGAAGTGGAAGGCCGTTCATCAATACGAGCCCTTTCAATCTATCGCCGAGATAAAGCGCCAGATTCGACGCATGCACGGCCCCCAGATCGTGGCCTACGCAATAGATCGGCCGCTTTCCCTCAGGATCGACTCGATTTAGGACCTGCAATAGATCGAGCGCCGAGGCCTTAAGACCAAAGCGGTCTTTCTTGGAGCTATTTTCCGAGGGGCCGGCCCCGCGCGTGTAGGGGCAAATCACCTCATAGCGGGACTGAAAATGTTCGGCCTGAAATTGCCAGGTCTCCGGGGAATCGGGAAAGCCGTGAAGAAAAAGAAGAATGGGATGGGAAGAATTCCCGGATCGCCACCAAGCGGTACGAAGGCCCCGTAGACGCGCTATTTCCAAATGCCCCGTCATACGGCGGTTAGAGTCAAGGAAGGTTGCGGGTAGGGAATGCCGAAAACGCCGAGGCGCTGTGCCTCAAGGAGAGTTTGCGTGTGGTGACGCGTATTCAGAAGAACACTCAAATAAGGCGCTGAAACGAATAATCGATGAATCACGCTGGGCCAGGATAGGGAATCAAAGAGAGGAATACAACTGGCAAGCGTTTCGAAGAACGGGTGCACTCCCCTCAACTCACGCACCCTAAAAAATTTCTGAAGCTCAGCCAAAACCCACCCCGATGTAAAACATTGCGCTGTCAGGAGATCGGTTTTTGCCAGCAGTGCCTGCTTCATCCCTCCTCGTGCGCGGCCCATGAGCTCCAGCATAAGAAAGGCATAATTTCTATGGCGCGATTCTTCCTCGAGATGCCTTAAGTGAAGTTCATGATAAAGCGGATCCACCAATTCCTTTGAGCGGTGGAGCTCTTTGTAAAGTTGAATAGAAACTTCCTCGACGGTGGCTACCGTCCACCAAAACGCTCCTCCGCCTGCTTCGGAGTTTTTCAAAATCGTATGCAAGTACCAAGAACCCCAGGTTTTGGGTAACAGCTTCTCTACTAAATCTGGACTGAGCCCCATTTGCTCGCAAAAGAGATCATTGAACCTGCGAAAAGCGAGAGAATGCTTTTCCTCTTCTTCAAAGAAGAGAACACCTAGCTCCTCCATTTCGGGATTAATGGGATAGGAGCGAAGGACTCTCGCCCACGCGGGATCTCGCATTTTATTAATGACCGATTCGGTTTCGGCAATCATGGAATTAATGACGAGTCCCAACCACTGCGAGAGAGCCAGGCGTTGCTCGCCGCTTGCGCCGGGAAAAGCTATCGCGTCCGCATCGAGCGGAAGAAAGGAGCGAGTAAGATCAATACCGCCACCCCAGGAAATACTATCCTCTAAGTGCCATGCATGCCTTCGCTGGCTCTTGACCTGAGATTGCAGCTTTTGTTCGTCGAACGGGTTCCATCCCGCCATGTCTTAATGTTATAGCTACCGCATCATGGACGAACTACGCACCGCATTCGATCCCGAACAATTCCGACGGCACGGCCACAAACTAGTGGACCACTTGGCCGACTACTTGAATGGAGTCCTAGAGGGCAAGGGCCCGGTACACCCTTGGATAGAACCGGAAAAGAGACTGGCAAATTGGCCCAAGATCGAAACTCCAGCACCGAACTTGAGCCAAATTTTTTCCGATCTCATCGAGCAAAGCCAGCATTTGCATCACCCCTCCTACGTGGGACACCAAATGGCAGTGCCCCTTCCCCTAACGGCTCTAGCCGATCTCGCCACATCGGTTTTGAACAATAGTAGCGCCATTTACGAGATGGGCCCCTCAGGCGTTCTCATCGAAAAGAGATGCCTCGAATGGATGGCGAAAACTCTGGGTTACAGTCCCGAAGCGGACGGCGTCTTTACTTCCGGTGGGACATTGGGAAATCTCACGGCCCTCTTGGCCGCCCGCCAAAAAAAGGGCGGGGGAAATTGTTTCCTCGTTTCCGATCAAGCGCATTACTCCATTGATCGGGCGGTAAAAATCATGGGGTGGGGTGAAGAGGGGCTGGAAAAAGTCCCGGTCGATGAGAAATTCAAGATGCGGGTCGAAGCACTCGAGCCGACACTTCGCAAAGCTCGCGATGCGGGAAAGAGAGTCATCGGCATTAGCGCCAATGCCTGTTCGACTTCGACCGGATCGTTTGATCCGCTGCCCGAAATAGCAGCCTTCGCAAAAAAACAGGGCCTTTGGTTTCACGCGGACGGTGCGCACGGGGCGGCCACTTGTTTGAGTGAAAAATACCGCTCCCTAGTAAAGGGAATCGAGCAGGCCGATTCCGTTGTGTGGGACGCCCACAAAATGCTCATGGTCCCGGCCCTCACTACAGCGGTACTCTTCAAGGACGGAACGGACTCCTTCGAGACGTTTTCCCAGGAAGCCTCTTACCTATTTCAGAAAAGCGCCCGAGAGGAATGGTACAACCCCTGCCATCGTACTTTAGAATGTACGAAGAGAGACTTTGCCTTTCGCCTCTACCTAGTATTGCGCGCATATGGGCAAGGCCTGTTCGCCGATTACGTGACCCGGCAATATGATCTGGCCCGAGCCTTCGCGAGAAAGCTCGAGGATACGGATGACTTCGAAATAGCCATTAAGCCAGAGTCCAATATCGTGTGCTTTAGATATACGGCAATGAAAAGTGCGGACTTGGATAGCTTTCACACCCAAGTCCGTAAGAAAATAATTGCGTCAGGAAAAACTTATCTGGTGCAGGCACAACTCCCCAAGGGAGTTTATCTGCGCACCACAATAATGAACCCCTTCACGACGGAAGAGGTTCTTGAAAATGTGATCCAGGAAGTGCGAGCTGAATTCGAGAAGCTCTAGGGTCTACCACCAGTAAGGGCGACCAAAGAGAACTCTGCCCGTGAAGCGAACCGCTCTGAAGCCAGCCCAAAATGCCCGGCGACCGAGTCCGAAGGCCAAGCGGCCCGCGAACCAGCCCGCTCTGCGAACAGGGGCGAAGCATCCGGGTCCCACTCCACCAATGGGGCAAACGGGACGGTAAGGATAAAACGGGCGAGGCCCATAGAATCCACCGGAGCGAATCGAAAGATTCAGGTTAAAACTGGAAGCGTGGCCACCAGCCCGCGCTTCAGTCGGCAAGACCGCGCTTACCATAAAAAGAGCCAAGAGGAAGGACACTACCAACTTTTTCACGACAAGAACCTCCGCAATTACAGCACACAAATCCATCAAGTGCCTGAAGACAATCTCCAGACAACCATGTCCCAAGCTCAACAAAAATTAGAGCAAGCTGTGTGCCAGGAATTTAAGCAGTACGATTCAACGTAATGGGGTGCGAAGTGCCAAAAAACGCCACGACAGTTGTTTAGGGATAAGTCGTATTCATTCGGGCTACTTAATCCCGACAATTCTCTCACTATGGGAAACTTCTTTACCGGGACAGAATGAATCACATGAAACACCTCTCTCTACTTATGATCCTCTGGTCTTTGACCACAAACGCAAACTCATATGGCGAGTTCTCCACCCAATACACGCTTGGCTCGGGGAAGACGGCGAAGATCCTAATTTTCTCCCCGACAAGCTCCTCAGCGCACCTGCCAATTTTCATTTGGGTTCACGGGACCAATTGCAAATACGACGATTCCATTTCGAGGGGAATTTTGGCCTCCTTTGCCGAGCGCGGTCTCGTTTCGGCGAGCATCGAGTACGCGGATGGCTATCTCGCGGGAAACAGCTGCAACGTCGTTCAGCCG
>JAHFAF010000007.1 GCA_023250715.1 Pseudobdellovibrionaceae bacterium
GGGCCGGCGGTCCCGAGGACAGAGCCTCGGGACTCGAGTCCACTACGCAACACGCATTGGCGTGTCGCTCGCCCCACAAAAACGAAAAGACCCCGCCAAAGGCGAGGTCGTTTTTGGGGGTAGCACTGCTCATACAAGTTTGCACATGACGGGGAACGGGGAAAGGACTCCATCCTTTCACCGCAACCCCTTTCCTGCAACCGCGTACTTCGTCGCGCTTGGGACGCCCTCACGCACGAGCTTCGCTCGTTGCTCCCGGGCCGGCGGTCCCGAGGACAGAGCCTCGGGACTCGAGTCCACTACGCAACACGCATTGGCGTGTCGCTCGCCCCACAAAAACGAAAAGACCCCGCCAAAGGCGAGGTCGTTTTTGGGGGCGAGTGGACTCGAACCACCGAAGACCGAAGTCGGGGGATTTACAGTCCCCTGCAATTGCCGCTATGCGACACCCCCGTAAGATGAGGAACGAGAGTTTAACAAAAATTTCCCTTTCCTCTCAACAATATGCTGGCGAAAGGAATTGAACCCTCAACCATCCGATTACAAGTCGGGCGCTCTACCAATTGAGCTACGCCAGCAAAAAGATTCTACGAGGTTATCAAAAGATTCGGTTTCTCCTCAAGACCAGCTTCTTGAGAAGGGGCCGGAGCCTCTTCCGCAGGTGGTGGTTTTCGCGGAGTGATCGCCGTCAGCCGATTTTGAAAGAGCGATGTGAGGCCCGAGGCTTTGAGAGTGGGAGAAGAAGAATTCACGGAAGTAATCCGGTTCGCGGACAGACGGCCGCGTACGATTTTCAATTCACAACACTTCTTGAATTTCTTCCCCGAACCACAGGGGCAGGGGTCATTGCGTCCAGCTTTTTGCATATTCTTTTCAAATTAAATGCAGGCCATTATAACAGAAGGGGATCCAAAAGTCCACCCTCGTATTGACGAGCACCTTGCAGTGGAGTAAACTCTAGCGCCTTATGCAGATCGCCATCCCTCTTGCTAAACCCCCTTGGACCGCCCTCGGTAAAGAGCTCGAAAGCTTCGTCCGAAAGGCCATTTTCGACTTCGAATTATTGGATAAGGACGTCCAAAAAGTGGCCATTGCCCTCAGCGGAGGGAAGGATAGTTTGGGGCTCCTTTTCCTCCTACATGGCTTGCGTGGAAGAGGGTTTCCCCTGTTTGAAATCCATGCAATCCACGTCGATGGAGAGTTCACCTGCGGCGCTGGGATCGGAGGAAATTTTTTAATGGCGATTTGCCGCGAACTCGAAGTCAATCTGATCACCCGGACATCTACGCAAAAAAGAGAAGGGCTAGAGTGTTATCGTTGCTCGAGGGAGAGGAGAACTTTGATTTTTGAAGCAGCGAAAGAGGTGGGCGCCACGACGGTCGCCTTCGGCCATCACCGCGATGACAGCGCGCAAACGCTCCTCCTCAATTTGTTCCACAAGGCAGAATTTGCCGCCAACTTGCCCAAAGTGCCGATGCGTGATTACGGCGTGACGATCATCCGACCCCTGATTTACGTAGGAGAGGAATCACTCCGAGAATTCTCCAAGCAATACGGATTTGCACGAATCACGTGTCAATGTCCTGTGGGACAAAATTCGAAGAGAAAACAGGTCGACTCCCTGATTCAGCAAATCGAAGAACATTTTCCTCATGCAAGGAGCAATTTGGCAAGAGCCGGACTGCTCTATGGTTCTGACAAGGCAATTCGCCCTTGAGGTTATTGAAAATAAATTGTATCAAGGATCATATGAACCTCCTATCAGTAGCTAATTCGGCCGAGTTCTTGCAACTCGCGACGTTCATTGGATATTTCATCATTCTGATGGCAATCGCCGCTTTTTCCATCCGTCGGCAAAAATCGGAAGCCGATTTCATCATCGGTGATCGCTCTTTGAACTTTTGGCTGACTGCTCTTTCTGCACATGCGAGCGATATGAGCAGCTGGCTCTTTTTAGGCTATCCTGCTCTCGTTTTCTCTGAAGGTGTAACAGGAGCCTGGGCTGCGATTGGACTGACCGTTTGCATGTTTTTGAACTGGCATTTCGTCGCGCCTCGGATTCGAACCGTTACAGAACAAACGAATAGTTTGACTCTCAGCTCTTATTTTGAGGCCCGGTTTGGCGATACCACAGGGAGTATCCGCCTTGTTTCTGCTGCGATGTCGGTCCTCTTTTTCACGTTTTACATTTCTTCAGGACTGGTAGGTTTAGGTATTTTAGTCGAGTCTTTGTTCAATCTGAACTATTTGATTGGAATCACCATCGGCCTTCTCATCGTTGTGACTTACGTCTTTTTGGGAGGGTATCGAACTGTGGCCTGGATCGATCTATTTCAAGGCTTTTTTCTTCTCGGAGTGATCGTCTTCATCCCTACCGTATTGCTCATGCATATAGGAGGAATAGGCCCTGTGATGAACGCTGTGTCCGCTAAAAATTTATCGACGGCACTTTTCCCTAATTTCAGTCCTAAAACGTTATTCCATCTCGTCTTGGCCGCCGCAGGTTGGGGATTGGGATACTTCGGACAACCTCACATCCTCACAAAATTTATGGGGATCCGACGTGTAGGCGATATGAGCAAAGCAAAATATCTCGGAATCAGCTGGCAAACCATTGCTTTAACCTCTGCCACCATACTCGGTTTGATTGGGGTCTATATCTTTCCTCAAGGTCTTGCGGACCCAGAAAAAGTTATTCTCAACATTGTGAAAGACACACTCCCCCTCTTTTTTGCAGGCCTCGTCCTCTGCGCCATTTTAGCCGCAACGACCAACGTCATGGCCGCCCAAATTCTCGTCGTCGCTTCCAATCTCTCAGAAGACTTTTACAAAAGAATCATCCGTCGCGATGCAAAATCGATCGAGCTGTTATGGATTTCCAGATCGAGCGTGGTGTTGATCTCGATCTTGGCCTATACCATTGCCTACTTCAAAATCAGTACGATTTATCAGCTCGTTCTTTATTCGTGGTCGGGACTCGGAGCTTCTTTTGGACCGCTGGTACTCCTTTCGCTTTTCCGAAAGACCATTAATAAATATGGCGCTTTCACTGGA
>JAHFAF010000147.1 GCA_023250715.1 Pseudobdellovibrionaceae bacterium
GCCCCGAATAACCCAAGTTGTGACATTTTTCGCAGCCCGCTTCGACGTGGATGGTAAGGGGTTTATCCAGCGGACGTCCTAAGAGACGCTTGTCTTCCGCGGTGGCTTCCCGCGGCCTTCGACACTCCTTGCACAAACGCCGCAAGAGCCGCTGAGAGATACACGCACGCAAAGAAGCTATCACCATATGCGGCTCGACGTTCATATCGAGGAGTCTCGAGACGGTTTGAATCGCATTGGGTGCGTGAATCGTTGAAAAAACTAAGTGGCCGCTGATCGCAGCGCGCATCACCATTTGGGTGGTCGCCTCGTCTCGAATCTCACCCACCATCAGTAGATCGGGATCTTGTCGCAAAATGTAGGGAAGAATCGAAGAGAAGGTGACTCCAATCTTTGCGTTAATTTGAACCTGATTTGCATATTCCATTTCATATTCGACCGGATCTTCCACCATGATGAGATTGTGAGCTCGGCGATCGAGACGGCTTAAGATCGCATAAATCGTTGTTGTTTTTCCGCAGCCTGTAGGACCGGCGACAAGGACTAGACCATCCGGATTATCGCAAATCTGCTGAATAAGTTTCATCTTCTCCGGCCCGATGTCGAGCATTTCGAGCGTCGGATCGGATTTATCCGAGCGCAAGAGCCGAAGAACTAGCTTTTCGCCGTAAATCGTCGGCAAAGTGGAGCTACGGATCTCACAGCTGAAATTTCCGGAAGTGTATTTAAAACGCCCGTCCTGAGCGAGTCGTTTCTCGACGATATCCATCCCAGCGAGTAGCTTCAGACGGGAGAGCATGGGGGCGAAAAGCTCCTGGGGCATTCGTTCCACTTCGTAGAGAATTCCATCGATACGCTCCCGAATCAGGGCGTAGTTTAATTGGGGCTCAAAATGAATATCGCTCGCGGCCCGGCCGATACTGCGCTGTAGAACCTGGTCGATGTGAGAGGCTGTCGAGCTAGAGACATCCTCCCCTCCGGGCGGAACTGGCTTGGGCTCCGGGTTTCCATCTGCGGGACGTGCAGGAACGGTCAGATTGAGGCTCTGGCTTTCGGCGGCCATGCGCGCCAACGCCTCTTGAATGGTGCGTTCGGTCACGCAAACGACCTTCACGTCGAGCCGAGTAAGGCGGCGAATCTCATCCGTCGCGAGAAAATTCCCGGGATTGGCCGTGGCAATTGTGACCTGTTGGCCATTTTTTTCGAGTGGTATAATTTTGTAACGCCGAATCGTGAATGCGGGAAATTGTGCAATTAGTTCCGGCGAGAGGGAGAGAGGCCCTGGGTGATACTGCACCTGATGGTACTTCGCAAAAGCTTGGGCCAACACCTCCTCGGAGATGATGCCCTTTTCAATTAAGGCTTGAGGCAGCGAGACTTTGCGCGTGTGGGCATCCACCACAGCCGCCTTGAGGGAATCCACCGTCAAGACATGGTTCTCAATGAGAAACTTTTCAAAATTTAACTGGGAGCCCACGTCGTACTTATCGGCAAAAGGGGTAGGGCCCGTTAAGTGAAAATAATGTGGAAATCACAAGGGATTCTGCAACGCAATAAAGGTTTCGGTATCGTCGCCATCCTCTTCGCTCTTTTGGGCCTGGCGTTGACCGCAGCAGGGATTGCCATCAATGCCAGCTTTCTCCTCGACGAACGCGCCATCGCCGCGAGCCGGGACAGAATGCGAAAACTCGCAATTGTCATCTCGCGCAATAACTTTTCGACCCGCTCTACCGGGCCGCGTCAGTATGAAACAGACGTAGGGGCTTTACCTACTGCGCTTTCTGACCTTCTGGCCAAGCCCGGACCCGTCGCCGCCTGCGCTATCAATACCGGCACGCAGAAGCTCACCGGGTGGTGCGGCCCCTACACCGAACGGGTATTCACGGGAGAGAATACCTTCAGCGATGCCTGGGGAACTGCGTTCGCTTACTCCTCCGCCAGCCGACAAATACGAAGTTACGGCGTGAATCACGCTGACGACGGAGGCGCTGCAGATGATCTCGTCCAGGGGTTCTGATTCCGCGGGATTCACCGTGGTCGAGATACTTCTTGTAGTAATTCTTATCGCAATTTTCGGCGGCCTGACTTTCTCTCAGCTCTCGCAGACAGTAGATTCCAACCGCTTCGAAACTACCCGGGCCCGCATGGCCGCGATTCGCACCGCGATTCTTGGAGATACCACGACGGATCCCGAAGGGCACCGCCGCCATTTCGGTTATCACGGCGACATGGGCCGCCTGCCGGCGAATCTTACCGAGCTTGTCACTCAAGGGGCGCAACCCGCCTGGTCGTTCAACACGTTTTATGGAACCGGCGCAGGATGGAGAGGGCCCTACATGACTGCGGAACATGTCGGCGAAATTTCCGTCGATAAAGACGCCTGGGGAAAGACCTACCTTTATAATACCGCCGCCAATCCCCCTACCCTCATCTCCTTGGGCGCAGACAACGTAAGTAACGGCGTGCTATTCGCGACGGATCAAACAATCAGTTTTCCTCCCGCGGAGCGGCTCTCTTCCGTCTCCGGAATTCTTGCCGATAACGACACCAGACTTTCCACGCAAACGGTCGAAATCCGCCGCCCCGTCAACGGAGCACTGACCGCAACCACCGGCGTTACTTCCGCCAGCGGATTTTTTTCATTCTCAAGCATTCCGTTCGGAGTGAGGGCCTTCAGCCTTCTTGGGCCTACTCTCACCGACGGGCCAAACCAGTTCGTCGTTGAAAAAGAGCTGCAAGACGTACCCAACACTCTCTCTAATACGGCAGGCAGGTTACAAGATGTCGAGACAGTGGGCTCACCGACGAATCCGTGCGGAAGCAATGTATGCGTGCGCCAATTATTGAAAAACAATTCGCAGTCTAATCTCGTCTTCCAATACCTGACGATCAATTGGGACAGGCAATCCAGCACGACAGAGGGGTTCGCCCAACACGTGGTCTTCAACAACATCACCCAGCTCTTCCCTCCCGTCCCTCCCGCAACTAAGGTTTACTTTCCCGTGAACGTTGCCTTCACCGCGAATACGATCCAGACCTTCGAAATTCATTTTGTAAGTAATATCAACGGAAGCGGGAATACCGACGTGAGTAATACGAAGTTCTATATCGACTTCGAATGGGTGGGGGGGAAACGTGATCAGGTTTTCTTTCAAACCCCTTAAGCCCTACGGATTCTCTTTGGTCGAGATCATCATGACTCTCGTCCTTTTGTCGATCCTCGCCGCCATGTCGATTTCCTTCTTCAGTAATGAGCCGGACAAGGTGAAGTTCGACCAGACCAAGAGGAAAATCGAAGTTTTACGCCAGGCAATTCTGGGGGACGATACCCAGGACAACGAAGGCCAGCGAAAAAACTTTGGCTACCATGGGGATATGGGAAAGGTTCCGGGAACTCTTACCGATTTGATCACGCAAGGGACTCAACCCGCCTGGAGTTATAGTACCTATTACGGTTTTGGCGCCGGCTGGCGCGGCCCCTACCTTCACAGCGGCTTCACCGGTGGCCCCGCCATTACCCTAGATGAATGGGGAAAGACTTTCGCCTATACGACGACTCCGGCGCCACCGACCCTCACCTCTTATGGTGCTGACAACAAGGCCGGCGGCACATCCGTCGATACTGATATCTCGACCCAATTCTCGTTCAATAGCCGCATGGCAACCGTGAAGGGTATTGTCGCAATGAACGCCACCCATCTTTCCAGCCAATCCGTGGAGCTTCGTTACCCCAATCCCGTTTCAGGCTCCTTGACTTTCAACGTTCAAGTTTCCGATGCAAATGGTTACTTCGCCTTCTCAAGCGTGCCCTTCGGCGTGAGATCGCTATCCATTTTAGGACCCAGCGCTACTGTCCGACCAATTCCAATTACCGTCGATACTTCCGATTATCAGGTTCCCACCTCCCTTCTAAACTTGGGACAAACCGTTTTTTATGTTCCCGGCTCGGCCAATAACACGGGCGCCGGAGATGAGCTCGTGCAGTTCATCTTGCGCAGTAGCTATAATCAATCCCTTCAGCTCGCGGCAATTACGGTCACCTGGAGAAATGGGGGAAGCACCACCGGCTATGTAAAGCAGATTTTGTTGGGGGGAACGAAACAGGATTTTACGCCGGTAGCGTCGGGATCTCGAATTGCTTTAACAAGCCTTCTTTCGCTGCCTTCTCAAAATCCAAATGTTAATATGATGCTCACAATGTGCTTAAACTCGGATGGCTCAGGCACGTTCGACACAAGCAATTACGTTTTCACTATCACCTTCGAATGGCTATCTCTCACGAAAATGGACACCGTTGTCTTCACGGCGCCCTGAAGCCTTCTGTTGCGGCTTTCAGCCTCGTCGAAATGACCCTGGTGATTTTACTCATCGCACTTCTCTCCGCCGTTACGATCCCCTACGTTCGCGAATCGAGTAATGCCAATAAGTATGAGGCCACTCGCGAGAAGATGGAAAAAATGCGAGAGTCCATTATCGGTACTGAGGCGGTGGATAACTCAGGGAGAAGAACACAATTTGGATATGTCGGGGACTGGGGAGGTCTTCCTTCTTCCCTTTCCGATCTGACGACGGCAAAGGCGCCCGCTTGGACAATGAACACGGCCCAATCGATCGGTAGCGGCTGGCGCGGCCCCTATTTGGAAAATGCTTACTTGGGTCCCGAAGGGGTCACGAAAGATAAATGGGGATTCACTTTCGTCTACAATACGGCCGCAAATCCTCCTACCATGACTTCCTACGGAGCGGACAACCAAGCCGGTGGCGCCTTGTACGACAAAGATCTCATTCTGGAGTTTTCGACCACCGCCTGGAAGAGTCGAGTCTACGGCTTTGTGATGGATCACAACGACGCTCAATCCGGTAAGACAGTCCAGATTCAGTATCCCGTAAATGGCACCTTGACCACGCAGAGTCAGATTTCGGATGCCGCCGGAGCGTTTAGTTTCACTCAAGTGCCCTACGGCATTCGCGCGGTCACCGTAACGGGAGCGCCCCAAATAGGTCCGAGGGTACTTGTCGTTGAAAGCCCCTACCAAATCATTTCGGGCGGCCTGCTCAATTTCTTCCAAAGAACCCAGCGCGTTTCTTACGTTGCAGGCAGTTTTTCAGCGGCTGGGTCCGGAGGGACTGTCACCGTATTGCTCAACAATACTTATACGACAGCAAAAACCGTCGACTACCTCACCTCCTGGGTGGATCGCCAGGGGACCAATACGGAAGGATTCTTGAGACGGATTGCCATGGGGACCACTCTCCAGCTCATCGCGGCCGGCGTCTCGAGCAACACCCGCGTCGACGTCACGGTCAACATGATCCTACCCGCCAATTCCACCAACAATACTTTTCAGCTAAGTTTTACAACGACCGCAGGAGGAAGCACCGCCCGCGACATGAGCACCGCCCAATTCAACGACAAATTTGAATGGGTGAACGGCGACGATCAAGATGTAATTAGTTTTCCTTAAGATCTGCGAGCGGGCAGCGAAGCAGCCTCGTTGGATTTGTTCGATTCGAAGGAGATGGCTTCGAACTGGTGATGGAGCTGATGGTGCTGCCGACATGCGGTAGCGATATTGCTCACGCTATGCTCCCCTCCATCGGCGACTGGCCTTTGCGACCGGATCTTTTTTCTCAAGATAAAGAGCAGCCATGGCTTCTTTCCCGCCTTTTGCTGAACGAGATCTTTCACCCGTTCAATTTCTTTCATAAGACCTTCCGATATCCCACAGACGAGCTTCACCCTGGTGGGATGCGTAGATAGGAGTCTCGCCGGGGGAGGGCCCCCTTCTTTTTCTCAGTGTCGGGATTTTAGGGTTTTACCGGCAACGCCGGAGCCGCGGGCTGAGTCGGTGGAGCGACAGCGGGGACTATCTGCGCGGGAGCTACACCAGTAGATGCCGCCGGAGGCTCAGCGGCTGGGTTTCTCAAAGGCTCCATCGCCTTGAAAGCAAGATCTTCTTTTTTCCCCACCATCTCGTGCCCATAGGAAATCGTCTCCCCTTTGTAAACAGTCGGTGTGATGAAGATCATGAGCTCCCTATCATCACGGCGTTTTTCATAATTACCGAACAACATACCGATGAGAGGAAGCCGGGCCAGTATCGGAATCCCTTCCGAGTTTGAAGAGACGGAATGGGAGATGAGACCGCCAATGCTTGCCGTCTGGCCGTTATGGACGATTAAATTAGTGTTCGCCGTGTTGTCGGAAATGCCGGGAATATTATCGACGGATCGCGCGAAATCAGGCTCGCTTTTTGAAAGGGAGATATTCAATCGCACCTGATCCTGGCTTACGATAAAGGGCGTGACCTGTAGTCTTACCCCCGCCTTCACGTTCTGAATTCCTCCGTTCGCAGCGGCGCTACTCCCCGCCCCTTGGGTCAAAGTGCGAATGCTGTAGGTGGTGAGGGATTCGATATTCGCGGCGGTGCCATTCAACGTGGAAATTTTCGGGCTGGAGATCACTTTCACCTCGCCCATTTTTTCCCCCATCGCGAGCCGGGCCTCCAGAGTGGCAGCAGGAATGACTCCCGTTAGTGCGTTATTGGCAGAAGGCGTATTGAGAGAGACCCCCTTACCGATATCAATTCCGCCGCCAGCCTTAGCACTGCCCCACTGAATCCCAAGGTTTCTCGCGAAGTTCGTGCTGGACTCGATAATCTTCGCCTCAATAAAGATTTGCGTGCTCTCTTGATCGAGCTCCGTCACGAGCCGCCTTACTTTAATCAACGTCTCCTCCGGAGCGCTGACGAGTAACGCATTTAACTGCTCATTGGTGCTAACCGTAACGCCTGAGGCGGGACCAAGGAAAGACTGAATATTGGCGACGATGTCGTGGGCAATCACATTTGTAAGGGGGATGATAGTCGTGGGTGACGTGCTTGCGACCCCGCGTTCTGCCTGGGTCATAATGTGTAACACGTCTCCCTTGGGAACAGCGATGTAGCCGAAATTCTCGAGAATGAGGCGCAGGGCAAATGCGGGCGTTACGCGCGTAAGGCTCAAACTTACCGGCGTGTTCTCAACTCCTCGCGAAAACATCACGCTCTTTCCTTGCAATCGACTCAAAGACTCTATCACCTTATGAAGCTCGAGCTCCTTGAACTCAAAATCATGCTCCTTTAACTCTCCGATCGCTACACAGGTCAGTAACCACCCGACCAAAACTATTTTGGCGACTCTCATATCAATCCTTCACTTTCAACAATAGTAATTCGTTTTGCCGGACCAAGGAGACCCCCTCGGGCTTGATACTTTTCACCGTGTAGCCCTGAACCACATCTCCGAGCCGGTACCATTGATTATTGATGTAGGCCATCTCATCCGAGACCATGCCACTCACCCGCAATATTCGGGCCTCAGGATAGAACGGATCGTTCACCCAAGGGGCATTTCGAAATCCCTGCTTCAGATATTCGTAGGGGCCCCACGAGAGCCGCGTTGAAACGCTCTCATTGAGATCCTTCTTTTCCGGGCTTGCCAAGGCACTCGCCGAAAGGAAAAGAAAATAGGCAATGATAAGGCTTCCTTTCATCCGCTAGCCCTCATCGCAATGGAAATCGTCCCGCGAATATTCCCGCTGTTTCCCGTTGTATTCTCGCCACGGGAAAGGCCCACATTCCCGACGGAGATATTGCTCTCATGGCGCTCGAGATAGCTAATAAATCGCATCATTTCGATAAACCTACCCTCCACTACCATGTTGAAATTTGTGGCATCGGCGCGGTTAACAGAGAGTATTTTCAAATTCTTCGTTTCCACCGGCAAGGTCAGCTCCTTGAGCAGAGCAAGCGAAGTGGCGCTTTGAGCGATAAACCCCGTTGCTCCTGCTCCAGGCGCCGGCCCCGAAAGAGAAGCATTCAATAGAGCAACTGATGCCTGGCCCTGCCTCAAACGCTCGGTCATGCCAGTGGTGTCGCCTTCAGCTATCGCTATTTCCCTTTCCATGTTTCTTGTTATCGACCACCACATAAACATAAGACCAAAAAATAATACGAGGAGTCCGAGGTTTTTCTCACGTGCATTCAACGCTTTCATAATGCCCTCGCTGTAATTCGAAAGCTTACCGGAAAGTCCTTATCGCCTCCGCCATTCGCGTTGCTCTCAATCGAAAAATCGTAGCCCGGTACGGCACGGATCATTAAATCCATCCACTCCCGGAGTGAAGGCAGCGAGGCCGCGCTTCCGTTGAGCGCAAGAGTTCTAGAGGGCCCTGCAAGGCTCATATCCATGGAACGGATCGAAATTCTTGTCCCGGTGAATGCCGAGAGTTTCCAAATAATGGCGGACCAGGTTGGGTCGAGCCTTTCTGAAATCACTGGCCCAGAGCTTTTCTTGCTTGATTTATCGAGTTGCTCTCTTTTCCTTTGGGCTATTTCATTCGCAAGGCGCTCCGATTCGATAGTGATTGCGGCCAAGTCTTTTTGAAGCTGATCTTGTTTTGCATGAATCTCGCTCAACTTAGATCTCTGATTGAAATAGGTGTAGGCAATCAGCAACAGAGAGACTCCCGAAATGGAGAGTGCTGCGATGGCATGAAACCCGAGTTTAAGGTCCTTAGGCGCAGTTAGCTTGGGCTTCGGGGCCTCGAGCTGGCGGAAAAGATTCATGCGGGTTTTCATGATTTGCCCCGCAAGCTAAGCCCAAGGGCGCAGGCCCACATTGGCCCCTCGGCCACGTTAATTCCCGCCGGCATTTGCTTCACTTTGGAAAAAGGATTGAGAACGGTAAGCTTCTTATCGCTTAGATGTTTCCGGAGATAATCCACAACAAAAGGTAGACAAGCTCCTCCCCCGCAAACATAAACTTCTTCAATCTCCTCCAGATTTTTTTGATCCCGCACGAAAAACTCACTGCGACGAAATTCCTCACAAAGAGTGTAGAGTTGTTCTTGCAGACTTCTTTCCAAAAGTGCCGCCGAAGTCTCAATCGGATCCACGGCCTGATCCGGGCGCAAAGCTTCATACAGTCGTTGCACTTCCTGAGGAAGAATTCCCAATTGGGAGGCAATCATGTGATTCAAGGTGGCTAGACCGAAATACAAGGAGCGGGTGAAGGAAACTCGTTCTTTATGAATGAACAACAATCGAAATGTTGAATACCCCAGGTCGATCACAGCAATGCGATTTACGGGACGGCCGATATCCATGGCAGTGAGACAGGCCAAAAGTGCTGAAGATTCCGTCTCTAAAAAAGAGGGGCGAAGCCCCAATTGCTTTCCCTCCTCATAACGGTTTTTTACGACATCTCTCGCTGCAACAACACACTGGATGTCGAACCCTTCGGCTCCCGGGAAAGTAAGTACATCGTGGAAAACGTAGTCCGGCGACGCGATGGTTTTTTTAATTTCCCACTCCGTCGCAGTCTCTAGTTCCTTCTTTCCTAGGCTAGGAAGATGAAACTCGTGATTCTCCACTTTTTCATCGCCCAGTGAAAAAGCGGCCTTGTTGTCTTTGTAACCAAGCTGCAAGAGAGCGGCCTTCACGGCCTTTTCCGCTGAGTCTTCCGAGCGCAATTTTTGAATGCATGTCTTAATGACAAAGGGGGCCTTTTGATTTTCACATTGGACTACCTTGATGGACCAGCTGCCGGCATCCACACCCACCAGGACAGAGCGCATCGTGAGTTTCTTTATCTCCTGGGAGACTTCATCCAGGACGGCACGGATAGGAAGCTTCGCCCATTGCTCCTGAAACTTAGATCGAAAGTCTTGAAGGGGATTTTTCATTTGTCCTTTTCCCCCGCAACCGAGCGTTTTGTGCTTTGGGCGATTTCGAGCATCCACGCCGATCGTCCATCCACCCATTTCTTTGTTTCTGGATCTTGTACTAAAGGAGCCACCTGGCGGTACCAATCGAGAGCCGACTGCCAGTCGGATTCCTCTTCCATTAAGACGGCTAAATTTAGTTTCGGATCGATGTAGTTTC
>JAHFAF010000148.1 GCA_023250715.1 Pseudobdellovibrionaceae bacterium
TTATAGGCATCGATTCTTTTTAAAACGTCTACGCTTTGGGATGCGAACGCATTGAGAAGATCGATGCCGGCGAGATCAGTAAGGGGTTGAACGGCGGCTCCTTCCAGGGCCTTCAAGTCCCCCTCATTGGTGAGTTTGAGCGACCATTCGTTCAAGCGCTTCATCATTTCTTGCGCTCTCGTCGGTCCTTCCAGTCGCTGCCCCCCGTGCCCCTTTCGAATTTCCTCGAGGGCCTTCGTCAGCTCTTTGGGGTCGAGTTTCAATTTCGCATGATTTAAGATCGCATCGCCCCAGGCGAGGGCGCTGAAGGTTAAAACAAATAACCAAGTGACTGCTTTTTGCGATTTCACTTACCACCCCTGTACGTTTTCATTGTATCCGTTGAAAACATCACTTTCACATGACGATTGAAGATCAATTCGTTTCCGAGGACGATGCTGTCTGTGTCAACCTGTCCCTCATTTACTTGGAAAAAGGTCTTCATTGCGTCGAGCCCGATCTGTTCAGCATAGCTTGCGGGGTAAATGTCCTTCTCCCCGATCTTCTGCACGATGTTGTTCATCACTTCGGGAGTTTTGATTTCGGATTGCTGAAGCTGTCGTAGAGCGCGAATCCGCTTCTCCGCGTCGGTTTCCTTCTGATTTGGCGCTTCCCCAGAAATTTTGATCATCTCGCGGCCGTACGCTGCCAGCAGGCGATCCGCATTTTCACGGACGATGAGATTCACCATGGTGAGCTTCATATCTCGAGAGTTCATGCTCTTGGGATTTGCATTTAGACTTTTCGTTAGTGCTTTTACTGCGTCCTCAAGGAATAGAATCTCACGCTTAATTGCTTGGTCGGCTTCCCCATCGAAAGGCTGTTTGTTGAGGGCGAGCAACTTGAACGAATCGTCCTCGACATCACGGAGGCGCTTCATGACGGCCCTGGTCTGGGCCACGAAGACATCCAGGAGAGCTTGCCCTTCCCAGGCTTTCAGCAGCTTGTCTTTGGATTGCTTCTCACTTTCATCCCATGCGCTTAACTTTCGGAGTATGCTCTGAGAAAGTGTCGGACCGGGCGGACGCTTCGGTTGTGTCGCCTCAATATCCATCAACGCGGAAAGAACATCTTCTTCCTGGATAGCAGGAATGGCGTGAGGCTCCCCCATCGCCAGGGCGCTTAAAATAAGCGCAATAATCCAGACCAACGCATTCAATCCACGCATTCAACCCCCCAAGATACCGCTCATGGAATCGTCGCGAGGTTAAGATGCAACGAGCTCGCCAGGCGGCGCATTCAGGAAGTGAACGTGAATAAGATTGCTGAACTAAAGTGTGTTCGATTGGGGCGAAAAGAGGCACCGCCGTCGACTTGATAGACAGCGGGCCGTGAATTCTTACATCCCGTGCGCGTTGTAGGTCGCCTGTACCCGATGGAATGACCAATCAGGGGCATAGGCGTAATAATCGACGGTCATGCTGACGTCGAAACGTTGTGGCCCATCCGTTAACACATCCGTGCCGGGATAGAAGGTGCGATCTCCCGCGGAAGTGATGGTGGCATCACAGGTACGGGCTGTCGTATGACCATAAACCGTGTACGACTTTGTCTCGCCGGGGTTCATGCGCAATAGGCTTCCGTTCACGTAAACCGCGTTATTGCGGTTGCCGGAGTTCGTGACGTTAATTTTACAGCTATTGTAGTAAAAGTAGTTGTAGCCGTTCGGTCCCGTCGGGCGCGTGTAATGGAGACTTTGAGTCGTATCAACGATAAGTCGGTTTGCAACCACGTGCTCGTCCGCATCGTTGAGCGCGCAGGTGTTGCCGATCGGATCGAAGCTGTCCACCAGGCTCGCCGTCAGAGGATACACTCCGTTATAGGGATATTGCGGCTGGTAGAGCACCGACGCATTGGCGCTGATTTGCCCTTGGGCCGCTCCCCCGTTGTGCGGGTTAAACGTGTAACTCACGTTTCCGGCTTTATTGAAAGCGTTCATCGTAATATTTGCGACTACGTTACCATAGCCACCGCCGTCGTAATTTCCCTGGCTCAAGGCAATGGTTCCCGAATCGTATGCACTTCCGTCGCGTCTCCAGTTATTCACATTTCCCACCCGCGAAGGCTTGGAAAGAGAACAGGCTAGGGCGTCCGAAACTGTTAACCGGGCGCCGCAAACCATGGCGGGGCCATAAGGATCCGCTTTGACGGCAGCAGCCGCGTCCACATAACCAGCGCTGTTTTGAGTGAGGCGAAAACCGGGAGTGATATTTGGAAAAGTGACCGCCACATATCCCGTGGGAGGTGGAACCGTGACCGGTGCACTAATCTGCAAATATTCGAATCCGTGATCGACCGGGTTCAAGTTCGTCGTCTTTAAACGAACTAAGTCATGCGCGCGAGCGCCTGAGATAATGATCCCGTCCGGATCGGTCCAAGCAAGTCCGCAGATCGGATTACGGATAACCGAGTGGTGGTAAACCACCGGACAATCCGCCGTGCGTTGCTGAGGATCATCATAATCTTTCACGCTGACATAGACTGGGAAGCTGCCATCGCCCTGGTTGCGGAAGCGGCCTGTCCACGCGAGTCCGGCCGGGCTCGTTAATACTTCGAAATTGCCCGCGGCCGAAGAGTTCACGCTGATGATACGAATATTATTTCCCGTGTAGCCATACCCTTGAGGAATCGAGGCGCCTACCGTAATCGCCTGGCCGTTGGTGGATTCCTGCGGGACGATCGCGGTGCATGCGACTGGGCTTCGCACCGTGATGGGAAGGTTAATTGTCTGTCCGTTGTTACAGGGAGTTCTGCTCGTGGCATCTCTTGCCGTAACGACGATCGTCTTTCCCCCACCCGAGGTGTAGTGTACCCGGACTGGGCTAGCCAGTCCGGATACCAAAGAACCACCGTAACCGGGATCAAAAGTCTGAATTTCTAAGTTGCCCGTACTCGACGTCACATTGAACGTCACATCGTCATTGATGTAGATGGGCGCGCTTGGTGTTGCAAGTGCCACTTGGCAGCTTAGGTTCTGCACGCTGAAGGTGACATCGACGGACCTGTCCGCGAAGTCGCCATTGTTCGACGCATGCACCGAGATGCGCGCCGTATGGTAGAGCTGATCATTGGGGTGAACCGTTGCGCTACTGCCACTTGCGGTGACCACAACGTTCGGATCAGAAGATGAGAACGTATAGGTTGTGGAGGCGCTCATAAAGTCGGAACCCGTCGCCGTCAAAGTGATGGTGCCACCCACCGCGGCCGCAGTAGAGGGCGAGGCAGTCAAGCTCACGCTGGGAAGATTGCGCACGTTTAGGGTCTGTGAGCAGGTGGTTGCCTGATAATTCGAATCATGGACGGTCAAGGTCGGGGTGACGACGCCGGCACCGCTATAGGTGGCCGAGGCGGTCGCAGTGGATCCAGCCGTGTAGTTGCCATGGTAAAAGTTGAATCCGTTTTTCGGATCGAAATCAAAAGTGTAGGAACTCGAACCTCCGATAGCCATCATCGTGAAATTCACCGGCTCACCGATTTTGGGGCTCGCGCTCGAAGCGGTAAGAGTACAACCGATTCCGTTCAAGTTCGTAGTACCGGGCGGGTACACCGTTACTTTGTAAGTGCAATCCTTGGTATTCCCCGCGGAATCCGCCACCGTGACTTTATCGTCCACGATCTGAAGCTGAGAGCTTCCCGGATAGGATTTTTGAAGCGAGGCCGTGCTGGTGAAACTAGAAACTCCCGTTGTGCTGTAGGGGCCCGTGCCGCCGGAAGCGGTGATATTGATGGTGGCGCTTGTTCCGCCTGCGATGGGGCCTGCAACCGTTGCCCCACAACTTAAAGCCACTCCGGTCGTTGGAGTAGGTGTAGGACAGGGTGCCCCGTTACAGAGCTGAACCTCTTTTTGAATTTTTGTGGAACATGCCCCTAGGACGAATATTAAAGTAGTTAGGGCGATGATGGAGATACGGTTAAATGCCGTCATAGCTGCGACTCCAAGTTGCGTTCAATCAATGCGAAAAAGTCTTCAAGCTTGTATACAGCAAGTCGCGGGCCAGTTTTCGGAGGTGATCTGATCTACCGGGAATTGTCTCCTCGGGAAGCGCACTTAACCGTGTTCTCATGGAATACGCCGGACGCAGATTCTTCCAAAAAGTTTGTAGAAGATCTGAAGATGTCTTTTTGCACCTGACGGCTGTCAAAAGTTTAGACAGCAGGGAAAAAGGTGTGTGGATACTTTTTCCCGAAAAAGTATCCACACACCTTTTTCCGCTTCTGTAGCTAGGGGCCGAGATTTGTCACTGGTTTGATTGAGGAAACTGGAGAATCCTCTTCCTCTAAAATGACGCAATGTGGTATAAGGCCGGTCTTCTATAGAACGCAAAAGGGAGTTGATTTATGGGCAGGCTGCACCGGGTTGGGGCGCCAATTATTTGGGTGATGATCTATGTCCTTGCGCTCACCCCACTCTTGAATCGCCCTGCCTATGCGCCGGATGATGATGCGATTGTCTCCTTGCCCCAGGGTTCGCTCACTCCTGGCCTCACTCCCGCTACACTCAGCGATCTGGCGATAAGTGTAAACGGCCGACTCGATCCCCGAGTCGATGACCCGCGGGCGCTTGAAGTGGCTCGCATGATCCAGCTCGGGCACGTGACTCCCGTGAATCTTGATTTCGTCGTACAGCAGGGGATTCGCGTTTCCTCCACAGGCACGCTCCAGCGTTTTGCAGATGGGGTGAGCTTTAATCACCCGGTTCCGAGCTCTTCAAATATCAATGACATTAAAATCCTTGCTCAAGGCGAGGACCTTGTTTTCCAAATCGGCGAACAGGCTCCGGCCGATCCCGCTTTTAAACCGGAGCTCGAGCATGTCGTTCCCGGTGTGCGAGTTGCCGGGGAAAATGGCAAACAGTTCGCACGGACCTCCGCGAATCTCTATTTAGTAAACCGAAATGGTGATGGCAGCTTAGACGCTCTTCGATCGGTGTCTATTCCCCAGCTCGAGGGGACTTCTAGACACAAGGGAGCGCTCTTTAACGGAACATTTTTGGTCGCCCACACGATTGCGCTGGGGCACCTTCCGAAAGATTGGAAGTATGAAGGCGTCTCACTTCTCGCGCAAAATCAATCTCCTCGTGAGCTCTTAAGAATCGACAACCTTGAACCTCTGCCCGAAGAGTTCGAAAAGGGCGGGCAGGACATTTGTCTTACTTTCAAAGACGGGTCTGGAGCGACGAAATCGGTTTGGGTGCCGCAAGAAATTGCGAACCAACGCCAAATCCGCCGGATGGAGCAATTGACTTGGCTGGCTCTCCTCGATGATGGCGGAGTGGATGAATCGGAGCGCGAGGCACTTGCGGCTTACTTGAAGTCCATGGCCGTTGAGTCAGGCGCGATTGAAGAGGCACGGGCGGAGCTTAGAGCCCTTACGCAACAACACGCGAATGCACTTCAAACTTCCGATCTCGCCCAACGGGCACTCGGAACGATGAATTTGCCTTGGCTAATCAATTATCTCTCCCCCGTGAGCGAGAAGGCGAAAGACCACGAGGGGAAACTCATCGAGCTCAGGCGAAGCCGGCTTGCTAAACTTTTTAATGAGCAGCGGGATCGTTTCGGAAAGGATTGGCAGGCAAATTTCGATAGAATTGTTCGCGTCCGATCTGTAAAGGGGCTTCCTGCCGAGAATCCGGAAACGGCTACCCATGCGTGGGCGGGTGAGCTTCGGCAAGCGCTCACTGAAGAAGATCAGCTTTTGTCGAATTTTGAAGTGGCGGCCGAGTATCGAAAGGGCCTCATTACTGAAGGTTTTGTCTCGAAGATGCTCAATTCAAGGCGCATGCTCTTTTTGGCGACTGCTCTCGCCGGGGCAGGGGCCATGGCATTTCTTCCGGGCGATAGCGCGCCCATTCAGTTTCTCGCGGGCGTCGGCAGTCACATCATTCACATGGCTGAAGGCACGCCCATGGAAATTGTTTTCAAGCCGCTCACAGAGCTCGGAACGATGATGGGGACAGCCTATCAGACGGGCCATTGGACAAAGGTCGCCCTCATTGGGGGCGGGTTTGCTTTTTGCGTGTCTCAATATTTCTTGGGTCACCTCATCGCCGGGACAGTTGCCTCGGCTCGCGGCATGGCGGGCGAGTTCTTCACTCGCTCCACGAATCAAATGTGGCAGGTGTATTGTAAGTGCATTCGTCCATGGACCATGCCCGAGACGTTGAATCGATGGATATTTAACACGGGTCGAAGTGATCGCACGATGGAGGCGAGATCTCAGGGCAATGTGGCGTCCCTCGATGCGAACCAGGCCTCGCGAAAAAATGCGCGGGAAGCTAGTGCAAATCTTGCAACCATTTTTGCATCAGCGAGGACCCAAGTCGAGGCAAGAGGCGAGCAGGGGACGAACGATTTTATCGAAAAAATGATGGGCGAAGTGGCTGCCGCCACCGCCGCCGGTCAAAAGATGAACGTGTCCCCGGATCTTCTCTTGGCGTTGAGCCTCACGTCTGGCCAACAGCAAGGTGGAAATGCGCAAGAGCTTACGTTAGAGCAGGTGCGCGAGCGCACCGAGCAGATGATGAGCGATCCGAATCAGGTGGAGCGGCTGCTTGCTATTCGCGCGATCCTTATTAAAGCGCTTATGTCGATGGCGGATTCAGAGGGTGGAGTTCCGGCTAGCTCGGAAATAATTCAATCGAGAGTGGCCTGGTACGAGAAGGTGGCGAAGCAGGTGGCTCAAAGTGAGCTTACTCCCGAGAGCCGTAATGCTTTGGAAAGCTCCTTCGCGAGTTTCTGCCGGTTTACTAGCAAGCATCTGATGACTTTAAGCGATTTCTTATCTGGAGTTTTGACCGGAGTCCGAGGTGCCGACATCGCAAGAACCGCCAACAAACCTGTCCCGAAGCATATCGGGGATGAAAACATTCGTCGCGCCATCATTGACTTCATCATCTCCGAGTTCAACGGGGCTCTCTTGAAACCGGCGACTTTCACTCTCCCGACGGAGATGAAAGGGGTTCCGGGGTACTTGCCTGCTTTGACTGGTTCGTGGGAACAGACTTTCGCTTGGCTCATGATCCCGATCGGAAACATGATGTTGACCATGTCCCGCCCCGAGAAGCTCGAGCAATCAGCCTCTCCCTTTGAAGCGACGGCGGCCACCATAGCGCCCAGAGAACAAACCATGGAGTCCTATCTGGGGAGACTCTTCTCGAACACCTATAATCCAGATCCAGAGGCGCCAGGATTCTTCAAGAACGTGTTCAATTACATTAAGTCTGGTGTTCTACAACATAAGGTTCGTTGCGGGTTCTTGGCGCTCTGCCTTTTTGCGGGGTATATGGTGCAGTATTACACAGGTACGCCCGAACAGTCGGCCCAAATCAATCTTTGGACGATTCCGATCATCTCTTGGATTTTGGCGTACAATGTTTCATTTGCGAAGGCGAGCATAAGCCCGTCTCACATCGGCTATGCCATGACCTGGCCGGCGGTGGATCTATCCGACATCAATACTAAGTGGGTAGAAGAGAACTTATCGCGCATTGAAAAATCCATGGGAGAATTGGGCTCGACCAATGAGACTTTGCGAAGGCGTGGCGCGCGAGAATTGAAGGTTCTTTATGATGAAGGGCGCATGAGCCTTCCCGATCGGTTCAATAAGCCTGTGGCTGATTATTCGGCTCAAGATCTGGTGGATTTTTACGGTTATGTGGTGGAGAAATTGCCATTGCCGACGAGAACCAGCGTTTTAGGTGGGGATCTCATTAACATAGCGGGCGTAACGGGTACCAACATCGTTTACTTCAGCGTGTTTACCGGGCTCTTTGCGGACGTGCCCACCCTGGCTCAAGCAAGCTGGGATTTCCTCTACATCACGACGTGGATGGGGGCGACTGCGGGAGCCGCCTTGGGGCTCGACTGGGCCTCTCGTAAGGTGGCGCAAGTGGTGGAACCGGTCACTTCGGCCGTTTCCTCAGCCGTGGACTCCACGGCAAGAGCCTGCCGGCGAGTTTTTTCGGGCGCTAGAGACATTAATCTAGATTAGGACAGGCATAAGGGGATTTTATTTTCCCATTCTCGAATCCTCCCCTATTTTGAGAATGGGGGGATCGTTATGCTTATCCGTCGCGCTCAGTCTTCCGACGCAGAAGCCATCGCGTCCATTTTCAACCACGAAGTGGAGGAAGGGCTATCGAACTATGAAAGCCGTCGCCATTCGCCTCTCGAGCGTGAGGAGTGGCTCGAGAGGCTCGAAAAATCCGAGTACCCTGTAATGGTAGCTGAGGAAAATGAGAGGGTTTTAGGTTTCGCAGCACTCACCCCATTCCACCCTCTGAGCGGGTACCGCTTTACTGTGACGGGATCGATTTATGTCGATTCTAGTACACGTCGAGCGGGGGTGGGAAAGTCTTTGGCTACGGAGCTCCTAAAGGAAGCGCGAATACGCCGCTACCACTCGATTCTTGCCGGTGTGAATTCTGAGAATGTTGCCTGCCTCGCTCTTTTGAAAACCTTCGGGTTCGAACCGGTGGGACACTTCCGTGAGATTGGGTGGAAGAACGGAAAATGGCGGGATGATATCTGCCTGCAACTACTCCTTGATTGAATCGCAGTATTCTCGGAGCCAGTCGCCGAGGGCGTCGGCTTTCGTCTTATCTTCGGGAGTCATGTCGTAGCCCGCGAAAAAAACAAACTGGAAGTTTTTCGAACAGAAGGCGGGTGCGATAGAGGCTTTGATCCCTTCGGTCGCGACAATTAAATTTTCCACTCGCGGAGAATGTAATTTAGTGCGATCCTGATAAGTAGGAAGTCCCAGCCAAATCTCCCTCTTTTCAAATTTCGTAAGCAGTAGGCCTAATTTTCCTACTACTTGTTCTGTGAGTTTTTTGTACGACAGGGGAAACATTAAAGCAGTGTCGTATAACATCACGTCGATTCCATCGATGGTTTCTAGAATCTTGCTGTAGTCCTCTTCGCTCCACTTACTCTCTTCGAGTCCGGCTGGCGGCTCTAGCGCCACATGGAGCTTTCGCACGGAGGAGAGCTCCTGTCTAACGGCATTCAAAAAAAGAGGCAGCCACTCTGCATACTGAAAGAGAGGCTCGATATCGAGCTCTACCGTGGAGAAACAAAGGGGCAGCTTATTGAGCTCTTTTCCCAATCTCTTTCCGGCCTGGGGAGAAAGCTTTTCCTTGTGATTGAGCTTACGCGTGATCCAGGCGGCCAGGCGAATCCTACGCAGACAGGCCTCCGTTAGGGGTTTTAGTTTGAGCGCCCCGTTCGAAGAAAAACTCCCAGCTTTAATAATAGCGGGGCCGGGCGTGGGGAACTTATCGAGTTGTTCCAGTGTTTGGTACCAGGCTCCCCCCGCAATTACGGCAGTGGAAAGAAGGTGAAAGAGTAGCGAAGGCATTCTTTATTCTAACTGAAAGCCTTTGATATCGCGCAAATGTCTGATACCTGGCCCGCGAATTGCTCGAATTACTTGAAACGTGCATGGGGTGCGGGGGTATTCGAGATGCATACGTTAAGAGGGCTGCTTTTTTTTCATTTTGTGGTCAGTTGGGCTTGGGCCGAGCCTTACACGCATCCTCAAGTTATTCAGTTAGCGGAAAGAATCGAACAATCGCTTAGGTCGAGCACGGAATTACGAATCACGGAAATCGATGAAGCCTATCGCCAACTTCAGAGGGGGCCCGCAGATAACAGAGTCCCTCCGAACGAGCTTTTAGACATGAAATATATGGTGTCCCATTGGAGAGAGAGGACGCTCGGCAAAATCATGGCGGGGCTTGAAGCAAAGCCAGAGGCGGTGCAACAGGCCATTCCACTTCTGGAGAGCCTGAAGCCGAGACTTGAAGAAAAAGAAATTGAAATTCTTACACGGCTTGCAGGGAATTCTCCGGTCGCGAGGCACGGGGTAGCGATGCTTGTCGCAGA